>CAZTEZ010000122.1:0-8510 GCA_964611815.1 uncultured Bacteroidia bacterium
AGAGTACCATCGACGACGATTTTCTCGACGAACTGGAGGAGATCCTCATCCTGAGCGATGTGGGTGTCGATACGACCGTGAAGATCATTAATCGCATTCGCGAACGCGTGGCGCGCGAGAAGTACAGCGGCACTTCCGGGCTCAACCGGATGCTGAAAGAAGAGATCACTGGCTTGCTCAACGAGAACAAAACGGTGTTCAACCCCGAGACTTTTAACGTTGAAAAGCCTGAAGAAGACGGCAAAAAAGTGCCGTATGTCATTCTGGTGGTGGGCGTAAACGGCGTGGGCAAAACGACCACCATCGGCAAGCTGGCACATCAGTTTCGCGAGGCTGGGCACAACGTGATGCTGGGCGCTGCCGACACGTTTCGGGCGGCGGCCGTCGAGCAGCTGAAAATCTGGGGCGAGCGCGTGGGCGTGCCGGTCATCGACCGCGGCATGAACGTGGACCCCGCCAGCGTGGCCTTCCAGACGGTGCAAGAAGCCGTGAAGCAAAACGCGGATATCGTAATCGTGGACACCGCCGGCCGTTTGCACAACAAGAAAAACCTGATGGAGCAGCTCTCCAAAATCAAACGCGTGATGGCCAAGGAGATTACTACGGCACCGCACGAGGTGCTGCTCGTATTGGATGCATCGACCGGGCAAAACGCCATTCAGCAGGCAACGCATTTCACAGCTGCCACCGACGTCACGGCCATTGCGCTCACCAAACTCGACGGCACAGCCAAGGGTGGTGTGGTGCTCGCCATCAGCGACCAGTTCCAGACCCCCGTCAAATACATCGGTGTGGGCGAGAGCATGCACGATCTGCAGCTCTTCGACCCGAAAGTCTACGTCGACTCACTCTTCGGTGGCGAGCTGAAACCGCAGACTTAAGCTACTTTATGCTTAGTAGACGAAGCGCTTCAGCAAGTTCTTGCTTGACCGATCCCAGTCGTACTTGATTTTAGGATCGCTGGCATCACCGACCACCACGAGATTGATGATGCTGCGTTCGGGTGGGGCGCCGGTGATGAGTTCGATCAAGCGCGGTTGTAGGATGCGCGCGCGCTGCTGGTGGGGTTGTACTTTTAGGTAGAAGTCCAGCATCCCGTCCACGGTGGCCTTGCCGTCGGCAATCACATGAAAGATACTGCTGTTGAAGTCGACTTCCGGCACAATGATCTGGCTGTCCACGAGCGTGATATTCGTGACCGCCATGTTGTACTTCACGTATTGCATGTCCTCTTTTCGGATGAAGGGCTGCAGCACGTAAAAGGGCTCGAAATTCGTCAGCAGGCCGCCATCAATGACGATGTTGCCCTCGGCTCGGGTGCGCTCGAAGGTCGGCACCAGATCTTGCGGCAGCGCATCCAGGAAGGTGATGCGGGCCGAGATAATCCCCTCGGTGCTGTCGTGCGTGATGAGCGTCTGCCCGAAGTTATCGAAGGTTTTCAGCACCTGCGGGATGCTCACCTGGTCGATGTCGATGTCAAGCTTGGTGATGATCGAATCCGGGTTTTCGGCATTCAATCGCCCAAACGCATCGATATGCCCACCGGCAAAATCCGTCACCAGCTTGTCAATTTTGAGGCGCTTGCCGTGAATCTCACCCAGCATCTTGAGGTTGTCGGCCACAAACTTGTCGTACTCCACGTGCTTCACCTTGGCATCAAGCACCACATCGCCCACGAACGGAATGCCGAATGAGATACCGGAATCCGGGTTCTCGACGTTGCGCGAGAGCAGCTCCTGCAGAATCAGTCTGTCGGAGCGGAACGTGATATCAGCCTGCAGCGGCTTCGTTTGGTCGAAGACGAAGGGCAGTAGCTCTTGCGCGATGCCACTGATGCGGAAGTCGGAGCTACCGATGTCGCCCTTGAGGTAGTTGATCATCGTGTCGTCTTCGTCGTAGTCGATCGAGCCGTTGACGTTCTGTACGCGCAGTTTCTTTGTTGCGAAGGTCGCCCCCAGGCCGTAAGTCGTCAACGAGCCCACACTCCGGATGTAGAGCAGCGAGTCAGGGTTGGTCAGGTCGTCCAGCTTGCCGTAAAGCTCCGTATCGAATGCCAGCTCGCCGGCGGGATCTTCGAGACCTTTCAAGGGCAAGAGCTTCATGAGTGTCTGCAGTTTCATGCGCGAAGAGAGCTCGATGGCCAGCTCCTTGGTTTTCAAATCGCGCATGAGCACCCGCGCTCGCACGGGATTGCCGTTGAGCTTCAGACGCAGGCTATCGATGCCGATGGGCGTGGTTTTGGGTTGCAGGATGATGTCCTGGTCGAAATGCGCCGAAGCACGCAGGTCGGAGACTTCCAGGTCGTCTTTGGGCAAGCGCACATAGCCATTCACGATGTCAAACTGCAATTTAGCTGCGGTGGCTTCCAGGGTTTTGGTGGGGCGTCGGGCCTGGCCTTTGAACGCCATATTGATGCCAAAATCGACTTTCTGATCCAGAAGCGTGTCGAGTGGCTCGGCCATCTTGGGGTTAATATCGCGCAGCAGACGTACGAGGTCATCCGAGTACACATCAATGGCGCCTTCATACGTGTTCACCTCCGGCTTGGCGGTGTTGAATTGCCCACGCACCACGAGGGCGTCCTTCAGACGTGAGAACGACAGCTCGTTGATATCCAGTAGCTGGTCTTTCAGTTCGGCATCGGCAATCACGCGCTTGAACGCGATGCCCTGGTAGCTAACATTCGTGCCTTTGAGCTTCAGCCCGATGTCCATGTTTTTGGGTAACTCCTTGAGCAACACGCCGACCAATTGCTCGGGTTTCATCTGTTTGTTTTGAGCCGGCAAGTCGAGTTTCGCAGACTTCACCACCGGCAGCGTGTCCATGGTGGCCAGGAGCTGATCGATAGAGAAGTCATAGAGTGCGATGTCGGTATCCAGTTGCAGTAGCTCGGTGGAGCCGGCGATGTAGCGAAAGAGCTTGTCGAAGGTGGCCGAGACCATCAAATCCTGCCCGTTGACGGTCAGTTTAAGTGAGTCAATACGAGCCGAGCTGTCAGCCAAAACGATTTTGCCGGTGGCGTTTCGGATTTCGATCGGCAGCTGTTTGGGCGATAGCGCAACGCTGTCCAGACGGATTTCGCCGGTGATGTCGAGCTCATCGATGGTTTTGCGCTGCTTCAGGTCGTCGATCATGCCTGCAAAGGCCAGGTCAACGGACACCAGGCCTTGTGGCCGTTTGCGCAACGGAATCTGCTGCACCGAGGGCATGTCGCGCAAATTCACGCTGGCATCCAGCGTAGTGCGTACGTAGGGATTATCCAGCCGAGAGAGCGCCATCGTGGCGTAGAACGGGCGGCTGTTGAGGTTACCCTGAATCTCCTGCAATTTGATTTTCGTCGTGTTTGCGGAGTTCTGCTCCCCGTTCGAAAAGCTGCCCTTCATGTCGAGGTTCGAGAGCTTGGCCCCGAATACCGAGGCGTTCAGCGCGCCGTCTTCGGTGATGAACTCGAGCTCAAAGTTCGGGTTAGTCGTGTCGGTATCGCGCCCCTCGAGGATGCCCGAAAAGGCGAATTGTCCGCTGGGTTTGAAGTCACGGATTTTTTCAGCCGACTCTTCCGGTAGCAGCTTCAGGATGGCCTCAACATCGCCGTCGGGTGCCTGAAACGTCAGGTTGTAGTACACGTCCTGGCTGGCTGGGAAGCGCCCCTGCACAAAGAAGCGGTTGCCGGCAAAGAGCAGATCGAGCGAGTGAATGTCAATCGCCCGCGCTTCTTTGATGAGCGTAAACTGGCTGTTGATGCGAATAGGCATCTGCTCCAAAAAGCGCAGGTCTTCTTCGAACATGTATTTAAGTTCAGCGACAATGATGGGGTCAAAGTTGACGTAGTGTGGGAAGATGTCAATGCTCGTCGAAACGCTATCAATACGGTATTCGTAGCCCCGGCCACCGGCGCGGTTGTCGTAGAGCATCACGGCGTTTTTGAAGTTCAGCTCGTTGATGCGCGTGTGGTCGGGCATGCGCCGCTGGGGGTCGTAATGCGGGAAAAACGCATGGCAGTTGATCATGTTGGTGTCCACGACCATGTGAGCCGCCACACCTTCGAACCCGATGAAGGGGATATGCTTGCGCTTGAACTGCACGATGCGGTCGAGGTCAAGCTCCAGAAATGCGCGCTTGATGCGAAAAGGTTGTATTTCTGGCAACCAGGGGTTGGTGCTGTGAAAAGTCGCATTGACGAGCTCCACACGCAGGTTAGGGAAGTCGCTGAAAACGTCGAGCTTCGCCTCGTCGTACGAGATTTTCGCCCGCATGGTGTTGAACAGAATCATGTCTGCCAACTGAGGTTTCAGCATCGTGAGCAGCCCGAACGCCAAGACCCAAATGAATACGAGCGTGACCAACAGCCCGGTGAAGGCAGTCAGCGCGCCACGCATAAAGCGTTGGGCAGCAGGGGGCGCAATGATGGAGCGGTTCAGGAGCGCTGACGGTTTATGGCGGTAGAATGCTTAGAGGCTGTATAAATTTAGCGAACAGATGATTTTCGAGGTGAGTTTGGATGAATTTCTAGGCGGAAGAAGCCTGTCCTGAGAGCAGCCGAATGGATGGACATAAGCCTTCGTATAGGCCATTTTGTCCTGAGCCTGCCCTGAGCGGAGTCGAACGGGAAGAAATTCGCCAAACGCATCCGAAAAGGGCTTAATCGCTGGATTTAGACAGCCTCTTAGTCTTTCACGATGCGGAAATGATGACGCTGACCACCGCTATCAAGTTGCAACAGATAGATGCCCGAGGCCAGCTCTGCAAGTCGCAATTCAGCAGTGCGGTCACTCGCCATAAGCGTTTGTGCGTGCACCACACGTCCGCTGACATCCACAACCGCCACCGACCAGGGGCCAGTCGTTTTGCGCTCAAGATGCAGGCGGTTGCGCGTTGGGTTCGGATACAGCGAAATTTGCCCGTCTCGCAACGCCGCACGGCTGAGCGTGGTGACGCTAAACGGCACAGATTCGGCACTGCAGCCATCTTCGTTCGTAACGACTACCGTGTAGTTCCCACTCTGCGTGGGCGTGTAATAGCGCGAGGTGGCCCCCTGAATGGGCGCGCCCTCGTATAGCCATTGATAGCTGGGCGCGAAAGTGCTGGCCAACTCCTCTCCCTCCCAGTACACACTCGGGGTGGTGGGTTGCTCAAAAACCTGCACGGCGATTGGCGCTGAAGTAACCGTTGTGCAGCTGCTGCTGATGGCTACCTCAAACAGGCCGTTCTCTTCGACGACAATTGCGCGGGTGTTTTCGCCGGTGTTCCAGTCGTAGGTGTAGCCGGCGGGTGCAGAAAGCACCGTCGACTCGCCCTCGCAGAGTTCCGTTTCTCCGATAATATCGACGGTGTTCGGTGGAATCTCGTCTGTCACGTCAAGTGTCACTTCGTCCGTTGCCACGCAGTTGTTTTGGTCGATGACTGTCACGCTATACGTGCCGGAATCGGCCACGGTGATGCTTTGCGAGGCATCGCCGGTGCTCCAGACGAAAGTCGCGCCCGCGTTGCCGGCGTCGAGCGTCACGCTGGTGTTCTGGCAAATGGCGCGGTCATCGCCGAGGTCCACCTGCGGGAAGAACTGCACTTGAACCGTGTCTTGTTCGGTGCAGCCGTTCTGGTCGGTGATCTCGAAAACGAATTCCCCAGAGTTCAGGGTTTTGAGTTCAGAATTCATCGGGGCTTGGCCAATCCAGCGGAAGTTGTAAGGCGGGTTGCCACCGGAGGGGGTGGCGTTCAGTGTGAGTGTGTCGCCACCGCAGCCATCCACTTGCTGGGGCAGACCTGCACTTAAGAGGTTGCCCGTCAGACCGCTCACGAGTAGCGCAAAGGGCTGCTCGCCGTTGGTCAGGTTGCCCTTGTGGCGGATCGTAATCGTATGGTTGCCAGCCGTTGGTGTGGCGATGAACACCTGCTCTACGTTGTCGACGCGGTTGTCGCCACTCGAGGCGGCGATGTCAGGAAACGCCGGGTCTAATCGCCAGGGGAAAAACTCGGTGCCGCCGGGGGTTTCTACACGAACGTCAAGGTCGTTCACCAGCATGGGGGTGGTGTCGTTCAATGCGGGCGCGGTAGGGTTGCCAGCCGGGTCGTTCCAGACGACCGTCACTTTGAGCGGTTCGCAGCCGATGCTCTGCACGTTCAGCGTGATCGTCTCGCCGTTCGAGAGGGTATCTTCCTGAAGGATATGTCCTACGCCGTTGTCCGAAATGACCTGCGCTGCACGGCGGGTGTTCATCAGCCCCCAGCCGAACTGATAGTCGGGGCCGGTGCTAGCGCCGGTTTCGTCGGCGGTGTGAATCATCAAGGCTTTGAGCGTAGCCGCCTGCATGAAGAGCCCGCCGTTCAAATCGGCGTAGTGCTGCTGCAGGAGTATGGCAGAACCCGCCACATTGGGTCCGGCCATAGACGTACCTGAGGCGTTTCGGTATTCGTCGATGGCCTCCTCGCTCGTGGAGTAGACCTGCACGCCGTTGCCGCAGATGTCAGGCTTGATGCGCCCGTCGTCGGTCGGTCCCCAGCTAGAGAAGTTGCTCATCTCGACGCTGCCCGGTCCGGTGTAAGCCGCCACGTCTTCCACCGCGCCAACGGTCAACACATTCTTGGCATTGCCACGGGCGGGGATGCAATCGTAAGGCCCGTCTGGGTCGCGGGGCGTGGTGCTGGGCACCCACTCGTCGATGAGCGAGTTGTAGACATAGTGCGTGTCGACATCGCTCGGCAGCTCGTCGTTGCGGTCGTTGGCGGCTGCTTTCACGATGAGATAGAAAGGTGCTGCGTTGGCGATTTCGTCCCACTCGCGGACGTTAAAGGAGTAGCGCCCGAAACCGTAGTCTGTCGTTGCGCTGATACTCGTATCGCCATACCAACGCCACTGATCGGTGTCGCTATCGCGTCGCCAACCCGTGATGAACGCATACGAATGATTCGAAACCAGCAGACCACTGAGCGCCGCCGCGGCCATTTCGTTTTCGTCGCTGTTCCAGTCGTAGCAATGCAGTTGGGCTTGGGGGGCCATGCCTTTCGCAGCGTTCTCAACGCCCGAGGCGATCATCGTGCCGGCTACATGGGTAGCGTGGAAAACGGTGTCCGTCGAACCATCCATCTGCGTCAGCCGGTTGTCGAACTCTTGGTGGTTAGACAGCGCAAACCCGTTGTCCCACTCGCCCACGATCATGTTCTGGCCCTCGAGGTCGAGCCCCAGCAAACCGCCGTCCCAGAGCGCATCGGTCTGGATCGAGCGCGCCGCATCCAGATTCACGGTACTGTACCAGATCGGAAAGCCGTTCTCATTAAAACCGACCAGCTGTGTGCTGCCGTCAGCGCTGCGCAGACCACGCTTGTTTTCGATGGCTGACAGCCGAGCGTTTTGGCGTTCAGCACGTACCTGGGCACGGGCTTGAATGGCTTGCAGTGTTGTAACATCGGTGCGGGCGCGAATCCAGACGCGTTGAGCGTCGGTTTGTGCAAATGCCTGAAGGGCAGTTAGACACAGGGTGAGGATCATCAGGAGGCGCATCATGGTGATAAGTTTTTGTTGAGTTTTACGTAAGGTAATCATAATGCGCGTATTCTCAAATGAAATGCAACTGATTTTCCGCAAAATCCGGCTTTCGTGTAGGCCAGCGCTGCAGCTGGTGCTGGTTTGCTGCCTGTGGGGTTGCGCGTTTTTGCCAGAAGCCACCGCGCAAACACTTACGGATGAGCAGCTCGACGACCTGGTGGGCGACATCCGCATGGAAGCCTACCGCCTGCGCCAGGCCGAAGTTCACATGGAGCGCAAGCAGCTGCAGATTCTTGAAGGGCAGATGTTTGGACCCGCCATGCTGGTCGGGTATGCCGATGAGCGCGGGCGTATTCGCAAGCTGGAATACATCAACCGTGCCGGCTTGCCCGATACGGTGGCCCACTTCACTTACGTTTTCGACGACATTGGCCAGGTGATTTATGTGCAAGAGGAAATCAAGCAATTTGCCCCGAATGCCGACGGACAGCCCCGCCCAACCGGCGAGTCCACCAGCGCGTATTTTTACTTTGACGACAACGCGCTCATTCGCTGGCTGAATCACGATCGCCAGCGCGTAGATATTCTAGAAAACGACTATCAAGAGCGCGGCGATATCCTGATGCTGATGGGCCTCGATTTGCGCGAGACCCTCAAAAAGCAGTAGAGCAGCAGGTTTTCGACAGCGCTACTCAATCGCGTGGCGAAAACTTGTACTCAACCGCGCAAGCGCTGTAATTTCACGCTTCATCTGCCACGCTTAGCCCAGACTACATGGCCCTGACTGACAAAATAGAAGACCTCAAAAAAAAGATCGCGAATTACAGCTTCACTGACAAGGCCAGCCTGGACGCCTTTCGGGGGCGCTTCACGGGGCGCAAGGGCGCGATTCAGGAGCTGTTCAAAGATTTCAAGTCGGTACCCAACGACCAGAAAGCGGAGATGGGCCAGGCGCTGAACGCCCTGAAGCAATACGCCCAGGAGCACCTCGACCGTGGGCAGGAGCAGCTCGAAAGTGCCGCCGATGACG
>CAZTEZ010000123.1:0-8472 GCA_964611815.1 uncultured Bacteroidia bacterium
TGTTTTCGATGCTTTCTTCAGTCAGAAAAACGACGGTGAATTGCTTGGCGTCGAGGGCAGAAACTGCTTGTATGTTCATAGTGTCTTGATATTCAAGCGAAATCGAGCAAGGAGCTTGCTGTTGCTAATTCGTGAGGGTGTGAATATACGGAATTCGCCACAGAGCTGCAGATTGCGTGACGATAAGCTACCTGGGTGTTGAAACATTCCCATGGTTAAGCAGTTTTGAGTGAAACAAATAAGTGTCACTTGATGCAACAAAGTTGAAACATAATGCTTAGTTTATGAGTCATTGTTACCGGCAGCTGGGCCTTCACTTAAAATTCTTTGTCCATGTTCAATGAGCTTTTCGAAATCGAATCTACGTTAGAGCTTATTTGGCAAACCCTGAGCCGTTCCCTGTGGCGGTATTTGCTGTTTGCAGGTCTCCCGTTTGTGTTTTTCTACGTTTGGAAAGCTAACCCACTGCGGCGTTTTCGTATCCAGAAGCGTCCGCCGCGCAACAAATACATCATGCATGAACTGAAATGCTCGCTCATCACGCGCATGTTTGTAGCACTGTTTACGGTTGGCCTCATCCTTTTAGCCGCCGGTAGCGATACCAATTACACCATGATTTACATGGAATTTGATGAATATGGCTGGGGATATTTCATAGGTAGTATACTGTTAGTCATGGTTCTGCACGATGCGTATTTCTACTGGACGCACCGCCTGATGCACCACAAACGCGTGTATAAATACGTCCATCGCGTGCATCACAAGTCCATTAACCCAACGCCGTTTGCGAGCTTCAGCTTTCACCCCAGCGAGACGTTTCTGGAGACAATGTTTGTGCCACTGATCATATTTGTCATCCCCGTGCACCCGATTGCGATTGTCACCTACTCCAGCATTTTGTTCCTGTACAACGTCTATGCGCACAGCGGCTTCGAGTTCATGCCGAAATGGTGGGTGCGCAACCCCGTGACCAAGTACTTCAACACGCCCACGAATCACAACCAGCACCACGGCAAGTTCAACTACAACTACGGGCTGTATTTCAATTGGTGGGACCGCTGGATGGGCACGCATTACGAGCACTACGAAACGGTGTTCGAGGAAATCAAATCGCGTCCGCGCGTACGAGAAGAGAAGCCAGAGGTTGCAGTGCAGCAGGCACAGGTGTAGCTACCGAGAGGACTCAGATTTTGCGAACAAATTCTGTATATTTTGGCAAAACCTTCTACCAAATTTTACAGCATATGCGCTCGTTCCTCTGTATTCTCCTATTCGTTTTCCTGAGCCTATTTACCACCCATCAGCTCTTGGCCCAACGCTCGGTCGTCACGGAGATTGAAGCCGACGAAGTGCCTGCCGATGTCATGGAAGTGCTGGAGCAATATGTCAGCATTCTGCGCAACAGCGAATCGATCGACGCCTGTGCTGAAAACTTCGAGGCCGTGGCGGGTGGACGGCTGATGACCGCCAACGGACTGCGCAGCTCGGTGAAGCCCACAGCGCTCACGAAAGACTTCAACCACGTGCAGCACTACGCCGCCCCGGTGCGCATCACCCGCGTGCAGAAGCACACCAATCGCAAAAACGGCTACGGCGAGCTGGAGCTCAAGGGCACAGTCTACAAGATCTGGATCGACAAAAAGAGTAAAGACCTGGGCGTGTCGGCGCCCATCTCGATCATCGACCCACACGACGCAGCGGGGGCCAACACCCCAAAGGTGATTCATATCGGCAGCCTCTGAGTCTGCCATTTTTCAGGGGTTTAGGCGCAACGTTTTTTGGTAAAGCGCGTATATTAGAGCATCAAAAAGCTCTGACCCATGAAACTTACGATCTTCTCCCTTGTGCTCACGACCTTGCTCTTGAGCAGTAACCTGTTGTTCGCACAAAGCAAACGCAACGATATTAACCCCAGCGACACCCCCAAGGAGGTGTTTGACGTGCTGGGCAAATACATTGGCATATTGGACCAGGCCAAAGACCTCGATCAATGTGCAGACATGTTCGTGACGATTGCCGGTGGCAGCCTGGTCAACGAAGACGGCCAAACCCTCCGCGGCACGGTAAAGCCTTATTCTTTGAAAAAGGATTTTCAAAACGTAAAATTCTACGCCGACCCGGTGGAAGTGACCCGCGTGAACAAACAGGTGAACCGCAGCAGTGGCTTTGGGCCCTCGGCGATTCGCGGGACGATGTACAAAATCTGGATCAAGAAAAAGGCTGGCGCCGCTGGTATGCCTGCGCCCATCACGATCATGGTGCCAGAAGGCCACCCCAGCATCAAGGAGCCTAAAGTGGTGGGCATTGGCAGTCTTTGATCCGCTGTTAAACAACACCTTAGGACGAAGAACATGAGAACCCTACTATTAACGCTTGTCGTCGTGCTGGTCGGCTGGGCTGCGGCGCGTGCGCAACCCGGCTACAAAACCATGGACCCGGAAAACTATTCCAAGGAGCAGGCCACGACAGTTGACGGGTATCTGAAAATTCTTCGCGACTCTGAGGATGCAACTGCCGCTATCGCCAAACTCAAAGACGGCCTGGCGCCAGATCTCGCAAAGGCGATCGCGATCACATCAAAGCCCTCGAACAAGACAAGGCGGCTGTCAGCGCTTACAAAAAGCGCTATCGGACACCGGAGAAAATGATGTACGACAGGGTCACGATCAAGGTTGATGGCGTTGAGGTCAGTGGCAAGGCCTACCGAGTGTATACCCCGCGCAACGACGGCAAAGTCAAAGGCTACGTGGCGATTTTTGTGCCCTCGGACAACGATGTCCTGAAAAAGCCGGTCTTATTTGGCCTAGGCACGTTGTAGTCGACTCGGTCTAATGCGCCCGTTGCCCCGCCCCGCGCTGCGGGCTATCTTTGGGGCATGGACATGCAAGACAAAAGCGCGAAAATCTTCGTCGCCGGCCACCGCGGGCTGGTGGGCAGCAACATTTACTACGCCCTGCAAAAAGCGGGCTACACCAACCTCCTGAAGGCCACCCGCCAGGAGGTCGACCTGACCGACCAGGCCGCTACCTTCGCGTTCTTTGAGCGCGAACAGCCCGAGTACGCCATCATCGCCGCTGCCAAGGTGGGCGGCATTGGCGCGAACAAAACCTATCCCGCCGACTTCATCTACCAGAACCTGCAGATGGAGTGCAACATCATTCACGCCGCGCACACGGTGGGCGTAAACAAGCTGCTCTACCTCGGCTCGTCTTGCATCTACCCAAAGCTGAGCCCGCAGCCCATGAAGCCGGAATACGTCTTCACCGGCCACCTAGACCCCAACGTCGCGCCCTACGCCGTGGCGAAAATCGCGGCGCTGCAAATGTGCCAGAGCTACCGCTCGCAGTACGGCGACAACTTCATCTACGCCACACCCGCGAACCTTTACGGCGTGAACGACAACTTCGATCTCGAGACCTCGCACGTGCTACCGGCACTGATGCGCAAGATTCACGAGGCCAAGGAACGCGGCGACAGCAGCATCGAAATCTGGGGCGATGGCTCGCCCAAGCGTGAGTTTATGCTCGCCGACGACCTCGCCGAAGCCTGCGTCTTTTTGATGCAGCACTACAACGACGCCGAGAACATCAACATCGGCAGTGGCGAGGAAACGAGCATCAAGAACCTCGCGGAGACGATCCGGGAGGTCATCGGCTGGGAGGGCGAGTTTGACTATGACACCAGCAAACCCGCCGGCACCCCCCGCAAACTGATGGACGTGGAGCCACTCACACGCCTGGGCTACAAGCCTAAGCACACGCTGAAAGACGGCATCCGGTATGTCTACGAGCAAGTCTTCCTGCAGCCGGGTGGGCCGAAGTACACCCGCGGTTGATAACGACTACTTAAAAAAGCGACGCTCTTTCGAGCGTCGCTTTTGGGTTGAGAAAGGAGGTGGCGGCGATTGGTGTGGAACTGTGGGAGAATCGCTGTGCCAGATAATGCGTTTGAGCAGCGCTTAGGCTGCCATGGCGTGGCGCAGGCGACTCAGCAGGCCACGGGCGCCTTTGGGGCGTGCGCTGTCTGCATCTTCACTGTGGCGGTGGTTACGAAGCGCCTGAGCCACTTTGTCCTCAAAGCTGGGGTTGAGCGCTTCGGCTTTCGAAAAATCTTCTTCTGCGCTCACGGGCGCATCCAGGTGTTGCCAGCACAAGCCGCGGTAGTAGTACGCAGCTGCATTGGCGGGATCAACGGTGAGCGATACGCTGAACTTGCGAATCGCCGACTCAAACTTCCGGGCGTTGTATGCCGCGAGGCCTTCGTCGAAACTGGTCATGGTAGTTGAAAGTGGAGGGTATTTGTTTCTGGTTGGCAACCGCATACTCAACGGCTACTCGACAAATATACTCGATGAACGACCTGAATGTTTCGACGAACGTCACCAAACTGTAAAATCTGTCTTCACCTTAAGTAAACTTGCGGAGTGTACTTACTCCTACGGATGACAAATCGCGTAGGTACATGAATAGATTTTGGCACACACTCAAAAAATGTGTGTATCGGAAGGCGACCATTCGATGGCCAATGCACAAGTTTGAAGCGTTTTCGTTGGTGCACAGCACTGACAACAATGGCCTTACTGTCCCAAAGTCGCGTTCTTCGCATTCAGTTCGCACCGCGTCCTTCCCTGTTGACCCTCTCCCTTTACCCCAATCACGTGTCCCACGCTACATCCACTACTCAACCAACCGCTACCGCTGTGAAACCTCCCAAGGCCAATGATGCCGCTCTCACCAGCTTTCTGACGATCGGCGAGCGCCTGCACGCTGCCGGCGCCTACACCGCTGCTGTGCGCTCACTCGAAATCGCCGTGACGCGGGGCGAAAACGCCGGTAAGGCCAGCTACTTGCTGGGCCAATGCTACGAACAACTCGACCGACCCGCCTCGGCTGCAGATGCCTTCGCACAAGCCCGTGCGTTGGGTTTTCGGGAATGATTTGCGCCAACAGGGAGTTATGCAAACGCACCTTTCGACTACCTGGACTGGATTATGTCTGACTCCCCAAGCAACCAGCACGCCACTGGCGTGAATTTCTTTGAGCAAGGCCGCAAGTTGATGGCTTCGCACAGCTACGAGACGGCCATCAACACTTTTCAACTCGCACGAGAACGCGGGCAGCGCCCGCGTGAGTGCCTTGAGCTTATTCGAGATTGCTACAACTTCCTGGACCTGCCGCAGCTGGCGGCGGTCTTCGATGAGCAATTGCGCCTCTCAGCCGATGGAAACGCACGATATGAGTCGTAATCGGGTTATTGAGGTGAACACACACGTCCCTCATTTTCAACTATGTCTGACAAGACGGATCTGCTGATAATTGACCGATTCCAAAATGATTTTATGCAGCGCCTGCAGGCGCTTGAGCACTACGATGTGCGCTATCACCCGGAAATTGCGCCCGATCGCGTAGATGAATTGCTGGCCGATGCCGAAGTGCTGCTGCTCAGAAGCAAAGTACCGCTCGACACCGCGCGCCTGGCAAAAGCCCACCACCTGAAGGCCGTCATCCGTGCGGGTGCCGGGCTGGATGAAATCGACCATAGCACACTGGAAGCGCGGGGTATTCCGCTACTCAGTTGTCAGGGCGCCAACGCGAATAGCGTTGGCGAGCATGCACTCGGTCTGCTACTGGGGCTGATGCACCACCAGACCCGCGCCAACCGTGAGGTGCGCGACTTCCGCTGGGAGCGCGAGGCCAATCGCGGGCACGAGCTCTCGAAAAAGACCGTCGGCATCATCGGCTATGGCCACACTGGCCGGGCGTTCGCTCGCAAACTGCTGGGTTTCGATTGCCGTTTGCTCGCGTACGACCCCTATAATCCGCCCAAGCGCGATGACATTGCCACGGGTGCCAGTCTGGAGCAGATACAGGCTGAAGCAGAGGTGCTTAGTTTTCATGTGCCGCTGACCGACGAAACGCGCTACTACTACTCCACTGACTTTCAGCAAAAGATGCAGTACCGTCATTGGGTGCTCAACTGCGCACGGGGTGAGGTGCTTGACCTGAACGCACTGCTCGACGGCCTGTCAGATGGCAAAGTCGTGGGTGCCGGCATCGACGTGCTGCCAGACGAACAGGTTGCACAACTGACGGGCACCGCACGCGAAACCTACGAACGCCTGGCTCACCACCCGGATGTCATCCTTACGCCCCACATCGCCGGGCGCACCTTCGAGTCAGAAGACGAGATCAACCGCATGGTGCTGGCGCATCTGGCGCACCTCGAAAAACACGTACTGGAGAAGGCAAAGGCCTGAACCGTCTTAAGCCAGCCGCACCTCTAGCTGCACGCCGAACGCGCGCTCGAAGAGCTCGCGGTGTTTGCTCACACTGTCGACCTCCAGCGAGAGGTCGTCGTCGCCATGCACAATAAGCTCAATTTCGCTGGGCTTGCTCTCGTCGCTGTTCAGCTGCACACCCTGCACTGCGCCGTTGGTGGCGCGGTCGAGCGCGATGGCCAGGCGCAAGATGCCCGCCATCTTTTCGAGTTGCTCTTTTTGACTGCTGCTCAGCACGTTGAAGTGCATGTGCTCTTTGTTGGGCAGACTCTTGCGGTGATAGCGCACGAGATTGGAGATCATGAGCGACTCTTCTGACGAAAACCCGCGCAGATTCGAGTTATTGATGATGTACTGCCCATGCTTGTGGTAGCCACTGCGCGAGACGAACAGCCCAATCGGATAGAGTAATGCGCCGTAATGAATCAGCTCTTCGGAGCCCTCGGGCAGCGGTTTGGGGTGCTGCATCTGCTCGAGTATCTGCTTGGCGAGCGCGCTCACCTGCTCGCAGTGGTCGAGCGGTGCGTCGAACTTTTTCGCCAACGCTCGAATCACCTTCTCGCGGGCCTCGCGCTGCTCGTCTTCAGTCAGGCGAATCGACTTTCGGGTGGATTTCAGGTGGCGCTTCAGAATGCCCTCCTTCATCGCAAAGGTCGAGATTAGAATCTCTTTGGGCTTCAGCTCCTCAACCAGCAGATTGATCAGGATGCTACCCATCACGATCATATCGACGCGCATGGCCTCCATGCCTTTCATGCGCAGGCGCTCGTCGCGGCTTTTGGAAATCAGCTCCCGGTGGATGTCCTGTATACGCTCGGCGGGAAAGACGAAGTTGTTGGGGTTCGAGCGCGTGAACTTCGACGCATCTTCGGCTGCCACCAGCGCTCCGACTGTCTCGAACGAGCCCGAGGAGCCGATGATGGTCTGGATGTCGAACTGCCGCAGCTCTTCCAGCAAGCCATCCATCCCCTGGTGGATGAGCGCTTCCGTTTGTGCAATCTGGTCGCCGGTGATCGGGTCGTCCGGATCCACTTGTTCAATCAGTCGCGCGGCGCCCAATTGTGTGCTGCGAAAAAGCTTGGCCATGGCCGGCTCGGCCACAATGAACTCCACCGACCCGCCACCGATGTCAACAATCAGGCTGTCGCCATTCGTAGGGATGTTCACCCCGCTTTTCACGCCTTGGTAAATCAACGCGGCTTCTTCGTTGCCGTTGATGACCTTGATTTCAATGCCCGTCTCGCGCAGCGCCGTGTCGACGAACTCCGGCCCATTGCTGGCCCCACGGATGGCACTCGTCGCAAACGCGTACACGTCTTCTACCTCGTGCCCGTCCAGAATTTTGCGGTACTGCTTCAGCGCCTCGATCCCCCGTTCGAAGGGGGCTTCTGAAATGAAATTCTTCGTAATGCCGCCCTCACCGAGTTTCACCGGAATCTTGAATTTCTCCTGAATGATATGCCGGTGGGTGTCGATGATGTCGATAATCATCAAGTGGAAAGTGTTGGTGCCCAGGTCGATAACCCCGATGCGGTGGTGGTCGTTGCGTGGCTTGCTAGGGGCGGCATCCAGCTCTGTGGTGTGCTGGGTTTGGGTAGAGGGGTCGGCAGTAGACATAGGCAGTTGCGGTGGGTGCGCCGCTAATTTATCGTAAAACCCTACACTCTCAACGTGCGTGCGTGTGGAGAGTTTCGGTGGCGGCAGACTTGATTCTCGCCGCTACAATCGGAAACTTGTCGATAGGTCGATATTCGCGCTGCCAAGGTAGTTGCGTGTTCGTCTACTGGCCTTAACTTTGAGGCTATCCCAGAACTGTGCGAGTGCCGTCCTGAGCGCAGCGAAGGATCTGAGAATGCAGCCTTAGCAAAATTAGACTCGGTTCCTTCCTCGAAGACTCGTCAGGACGGCACTATTTGTGGTTCTGGGATAGGCCCTAGAGGCAACATTTGAATTGATAGTGCTGAACAAACTGCTCAACTGAACCCGCTTATGAACGTTACAGGATTCGTCGTCGAGAGCATCGTCCCGGTGCGTATTGTGCCCAAACATAAAGCTGAAATGGTGACGCAGGTGCTGTTTGGCGATCTGCTGCGCCTGGTCGAAAAGCAGGGCGAGTGGTACAAAATCCGCGCGTTCGACGACAACTACGAGGGCTGGGTGGCCGATACGATGATCGAGCCCATCAGCGATTCGTT
>CAZTEZ010000124.1:0-8466 GCA_964611815.1 uncultured Bacteroidia bacterium
CGCTTTTGCTTAATGGTGACCGTGGGTTGTTTAGACGATGGGGTACACTACACTCATCGCGCAGGTTAGAAGGGCATCTAGAAAAGACCAACTGGACGTATTGAATTAGCTAACAAAAAAATTTAATAATGAAGGACAGTAAACGTTTGAACTTGTACTTGCTACTAGTATTGGCACTTTGCCTACCAATGCTCAGCATCGCCCAGCCCCGCGCCAACGTCGAGACGCGCCTGATGCAGTCCATGGAAGGCGCGCGCCTCGTGCGCACGATGGTCGCCGTGGCCGACACCAGCCTGTCGTATGCCCCAAAAGGCGATGGCCTGCAGCAACTGGCGATCCTGGATTTCAGCGTGAAGCAAGGCGAGAAGCTCGTCGCGCAACAGCAGGTGCAACTCAGCGGGCCGGAAGTCAACCCGCGCGATACGCTGGAAGCGCCTTTGAGTTTCCTTATCGACCAGTTCAGTGTCCTGCTAGGCCCTGGCGAATACGAGATCGAAATCAGCGTCATGGACGGGCACAACGAAGCGGCCGAAGCCTTCACCTACAGCAGTAACCTGCAACTCGACGAAAAAGACATGCAGCCGCTGCACTCCGATGCCGTGTTCTACAGCAGCCTGCTCCCGGCCGACGAATCGACCAGCAACCGCTTTCGCCAGAGCGAGTTCGAGATTGTGCCGCGCCCACAAGGCAGCGCCTTAATCGGCGAAGACACGCTGCAGTTTTACTGGGAAGTCTACAACGCCGACAAACTCATCGGTGAGCCCTTTTTCACTGAAATCCAGCTGCTTGCTGCCTCTACGCGCAATGCCGTGGCTGGTCATCGTATGATGCTCAAACCCGAGGCGCCGACCGCCTTCAGCGCGCGCGCCATCGACATGGACATCAGCGATTTGCCCTCACAGACCTACCTGCTGGACGTGCAGTTCAAAACCAACGCCGGGGTGCGCAAAGGCGGCTTCCAACAAAAGTTTTTCGTCTATAACCCCAAAGCTAAAGCACTGAGCAGCAACGAGCAGGCGATGTTCGATGTCGTATATGGCTACACCGAAGCGCAGCTCGACTCGTTTATCCCGACGATGACGTATCTGATGAACGAGCAGCAAAAGATCGTGGCGAAGGGCTTGGAGAACTACAACCAGAAAAAAGCGTTTTTCTACAACTTCTGGGCCCGCCTGAAAGCCAAGCCTGACAACCCTCCGGGGCTGGAGTGGCAGAATTATTACCAGGCCGTGAAGTACGCCAACCAGAACTTCGAGAGCCAACTGCGCGAGGGCTGGCGCACCGACCGCGGTCGGGTGATGCTGGAGTACGGCCCGCCCAACAACGTGCAGACGTTCTACGATCCGCGCAACTATATCATTTGGGAGTACGACAATCTGCTGGGGCAGAGCGGCGTGATCTTCCTGTTCAACGCCACCGAGCGCTCCACGAACGAGTACTGGCTGGTACACTCGACGGCCCGTGGTGAGATATTCAACTCCGCCGTGGCCGACGAGCTGCAGAATATGATCGACGGCAACAGCCCTTACCTGGAGCAGACGCCCATGATTGTGCCGAGCACCACCGGCGCCACCCGCCACCGCGATTAAGCGCCTCTTTTACGTAACTCTGGCGATGGAGTGAGGCAATTCTGATGGTATTTAGCAGCAACCACAGACAGGCGAAGAAGCATTCCTTTAAAACTGTGGCGAGCAATACAATTTTTGCCAACTTTGGCGTTCTAAACTCGGACAATAACCCGCACACACAACAACTTCCGATGAAACGACTGTTTGCTATTAGCGCCCTTTTGGGCCTCTTCTTTATGCCCGGCACTGCATCAGTGTTCGCGCAAGGCGGTGGCGGCGGCCAAAGTGCTTCTGGCCAGCGCACCGATGCCATTACGACTGCTGTCCCATTTTTGACGATTTCGCCCGACCCACGTTCAGGTGCACTCGGTGATGCGGGTGCGGCCATCGCCGATGATGCCAACGCCGTGTACTGGAATATGTCGAACCTGGCGTTCACCGAAAACCAGGCCGGTGTCAACTTCACCTTTACGCCCTGGTTGCGCCAGATCATCCCCGATATTTATCACTCGTTCCTCTCTGGTTACTACAACTTCGGTGAGGCCGGTGGCGTGGCGGGCCTTTCGATGCGCTACTTTTCGCTGGGTAACATCCAGTTCACCGACGAGCAGGGCATCGAAACCGGCAACTTCAACGCCAACGAGTTCGCCCTCGGCGGTCACTACGCCCACCTGGTGACTGAGAATTTTTCAGTTGGTGGTGGTCTGCGCTTCATTTACAGCAACCTCGTGGGTGCGGCCAATATCGGCGGGGTGTCGCAAGACGCGGCCACGTCGTTCTCGGGCGATGTCTCGATGGCGTATCGCAACGAGTGGGAAATCGGCCCGCAGCGCATGCCGCTGGGCTTCAACTTCGGCCTGAATATCTCGAACATCGGCGCCAAGATGACTTACAACAACCAGACCACCGAGCGGGACTTCATCCCCACCAACCTGCGTCTGGGCTACGCGCTGAAATTCGGACTTGACGACTACAACAGCATCACGTTCATCAACGACATCAACAAGCTCATGGTCCCCTCTGAGGGTGGCCAGAGCGATGCTGGCCTTCTGAGCGGCATGTTCACGAGCTTCGGCGATGCCGATGGCGGCTTCAGCGAAGAGATGCGCGAGCTGATGATCTCGCTTGGCCTGGAGTACTGGTACAACGACCTGTTCGCGGTGCGCGCGGGCTACTTCTGGGAAGACCCCAACAAAGGTGACCGCCAGTTCATCACGCTGGGTGCGGGTCTGAAGTTCAAAGTCTTCTCGCTCGATTTCGCTTACCTCGTATCACCCGACAACACCCACCCCTTGCGCAACACCCTGCGCTTCGGCCTGGGTCTGGCCTTCGACTCGTAAAAAATCACCCTAAGGGCTAGCCCTTACGTAGTATTACGCAGCCCGCTTCGTTTCTAAACAAGCGGGCTGTGCGTATTTGGGGGTATGTATTGGATAACTTTTCGCTCTGTTTGTTGAAATTCAGCCATATTCGCCCAAAATTTGTGACTCACAAGCTCGATTTCTGCCTACTGCTCTTTGCGTAAAACCCATAGACCCCACGCTGCACCGAAGCTTCGGTGGCTCAGGCAGGCCTTAGGTGGCTGGGTCATCCTGCTATTGTTGTCTGTAGTTACACCCGCTGCTCAGGCGCAAATCATACAGATTGGTACCGCCAAAAGCTGCAAAGGGCCGGGCTGTTCCGATACCTACGACAACCCCCGCAACCTCGGTCGCAAGAACAACCGCCGGGACGCTAAGTACCGCGCGAATGTCAAAGCCTACAAACCGGTGAACCGCGGGAAGTATGGCTTCAAAGTCAAGTACCGCAAATACAACAACATCCGGAAGCGCGGCTGGGGCAAAAACCGCTGCCAGCAATCGCACAAGCACAAGTACACCAAGCTGCGCAAAATCGATGGCAAAGGCCCGCGCCTGATCGGCGGTGGCTTGTTCCGCCGCTATTTCGTGGTCAAGCGCAGCTCCAACGATCAGATCTGCGGCCCACGCATCAGCGTGCGCCACCGCGACCTCAACACCGTGTGCCAACCGCGGTTCAAGATGAAGCATCAGAACTTGGGCAAAGTTTGCACCCCGAGAGTACCGGCCATCAAGCACCGCGACTTGAACACCGTCTGCCAGCCTAAATTCACGATGAAGCACCGCAGTCTCGATCGCGTGTGCACCCCGCGTATGCCGGCCATCAAACACAAGAACTTCGACAAGTTCACCTGCGGGCGCCTCGTGATTCACCACACCCCCAACCACAAATACAAGGTTCCCTGCGACCCCAACATCACCGCACCCACGACGAACATGGAGCACGTGGCGAACGATATCAAGCGCTTTTTCACGAAAAAAAAGAAGTTCTGCCAGCTCGAGAAAGTCTACTCCGGCGTTTCGACAGGTTACCCCGTGGAAACAGAAGAACACGGCCTGGCGATCGTCAAGAAATTCAAGATCAAGCCGAAGGTCTTCAAATATGCCCGCTGGGGAGCGGATTCCACGGACATCAAAATCCGGAAGCGCAAAGTGAAGACGATCAAGCACATCTATGTTCAGGTGCCACGCAAGGGGGTTTTCGACAAAATCGGTGAACTATTCAGTGGCAGTCGCTTCAAAACCGTGAAGCTGAGCGAGCAAGAGAGCAAGCGCATTATGATGGAGCAGCTGATGGAGCGCGGTAAAATCGACTGGCTTGTGCGGATGTATCCCGAAGAGCGCCCCAACCTGCAGCAGATCAAGATCGACTACGGCTTGTATCGCAAACCGCTATTTCTCAAGCGCATAGAGGCCGAGCAGGCCAAGGCTGCTGAAGAGCAGGCCAAGCCCAATGCGCCCAAACCCCTGCCAGGCGACTGATACACTATAAGGCCACATAAGGCCACACGAGTTGGTGGCAAATTTCAGTAGATTCGTACCTGTGAAGTTCCGCCTATTCCTCATCGTGCTGGCGCTGCTGAGTGCCCAACTGACGCATGCGCAGCAAGCGTGGCTGGTGCAGTTTGTCGACAAAGCCGGCGTGCAGTTCTCGCCAGAAAGCTACTTCTCGCCCAAAGCGCTGGAGCGCCGCAGATTGCAGGGCCTGCCAATGTGCGACAGCTCTGATTTCCCCGTCCAGAGCACCTACATTGCTCAGGTAGCTCCATTTGCAGACAGCCTGCTGCACACCAGTCGTTGGCTCAACGGCGTGGGCGTGGTAACGGACGCAGCTCGCGTGCAGCAGATCGAACAGCTCGCGTGTGTGCGGCGCGTCGTGCCCTTGCGGGGCCAAATGCTGCCCGCCACCAGCCGTATCCCGAAAGAAGACCTGGACGAGCTCGACCGACGCGATTCGCTGCTGCTCTACTGGCAGACGCGTCGCATGCAGGCCGACAGCCTCTGGCAGCGTGGGCTGGACGGCAGCGGGGTGCGCGTGTGCATTCTTGATGTCGGGTTCAAAGGGGCAAACGAATCACCGTATCTGAAGCAGCTGTTTGAAAACGAGCAGATTATCGATACCCGCAACTTTGTGCGCGAAGGCAAAGACGTGTGGCGCGCCCACGACCACGGCACCATGGTGCTCTCGTGCATTGCCGGGCAGTACGACGACCGGTGGATGGGCCTGGCCGGCAAAGCGGAATTCCTGTTGGGCATCACAGACGGCGTGTTTTTCGAGCCGCTGGGCGACGAACTCAACTGGGTCGCGGGCCTGGAGTGGGCCGATCGCAATGGTGCGGATATCATCAATTCCAGCCTCGGGTACACCTACCAGCGCTACTTCCCGGAAGACATGACCGGGAAAAAGTCGATCGTGGCGCAAGCTTGCCAGTATGCGGCGCGCAAGGGAATGCTCGTCGTGAACGCCGCTGGCAACGAGGGCAGCGGCGAATGGAAGCGCCTTTCCACCCCCGGCGACGCCGATAGCGCGCTGACGGTCGGGGGCATCAACCCCTGGACGGACATCGCGGAGGAATTTACGAGCGTGGGCCCCAGCGCCGACGGCCGGGTGAAACCAGAAGCCGTGGCGTATGGCACGGCGGTGGTGGCTGGCAAAAACGGCATCACCTGGGCATCTGGGACGTCTTTTGCGGCGCCGCTCATCTCGGGCTTCATGGCCTGCATGAAGCAGCACCAACCAGATATGGGACCCATCGAAATGATTCATGTGGTTTCAGAATGCGGGCACTTGTGGCCCTATTTCGACTACCTGCACGGCTACGGCGTGCCGCACGGCAGTCGGCTTTTCATCGACCGCGAGCGCTACGAACCGGCCGAGACTTTCGAGCTGGATTTCTTTCAGGAGGATCATTCTCCGACCATCTCGGCAGTTGCCGATGGGCGCTTCAAAGTCAAAGTCGACCCCGAGGAGCCGCTGAAAGTGCTGCTGTTTCCCAAGCTGGAGCACCCCAAAGTCACGACCCACATTTACTATCACATCGCGCAACCCAACGGCCGACTCGCGTATTATGCCGTGCTGGAATCTGACCGCGAAACCGAGGAGCAGGTTTTGTTCGAGGACAATAAATACGCACAGCCGGGCACAACGTTGCGGGTGTATTATCGAGGTTATACGCTGGAATATGAATTGGAATAAACTGCCCTTACTGTTTGCGATACTGCTATTGCCCACGCTTTCTCTCGCGCAGGATGTTGTGATCGAAGAGCGCCCGATTGAGGAGGAAGAGCCTACGGACTTCGGCATCAACCGCCCGCACTTCCTGTTTTTTGCCATGGATTATGCGGTCTATCTCGGTGCGCACCCCACCGCAAGCGCCGTGCGCAATGGTATTAGCGGCAGCTTCAAAACCGGGATGCGTTACAAATACGAAGCAACCAAATGGCTGGCGCTGGGGATGGATTTCGCGTATCGGCGAGATTGGTTTCTCTTTCAGCAAGAAGAACCCGACCGCACGTTTCCGAACGCTATCTACGACGACCAAAGCCTGCGCTTCAACATCGGCAGCTTTGGCGGCTACACCCGCATCAACTTCAAACCCAACCGCGGCAACTATGCCGGTGTCTACCTCGACCTGTTCGGCGATCTACTCCTGCCGTTTCGCGTCTCCGAACGCTCGCGCTACGATGCCGCACTCACGGACGAAGAGATCACCGTCATTCGCCGCAACATCGACTACATCAACCCCATCGCCTGGCAGGTCGGTGCTCGCCTGGGCATCGGCCAAATCGCGCTGACCGCCAGCTACCGACTCACGCCCCTCATCGACGAAGATGTTGCACCGGATGCCGGGCTGCCACCCTTGCTTCTCGGCCTGAGTATGGGTTTGTATTAGTCGGTGCCTTAAAACTGGTCTAAAAACGGAATGTGAATTTTCGCGTACCGGGAACCTACGGCGTGCTCACAATCTTTGTACTTTAGTTTTACAGTAAACATAGACCTATGGGCTATCAGGTTGACCGACAAGAGAAGTTCACGATCATTGGTGTTGAAGTCGAAAAGTTCAACACCCAACATGCGCCGGATTTGAAGGGCAAAATCATCGAATTGGTGGAAGATGGTGTCGTGAACCTGATCATCGACCTGCACGGCGTGTCGTATATCGACTCCTCAGGTCTCAGCACGTTGCTGCTGGCCAATCGCCTGACTTCCGAAAAGAACGGCACCACCGTGATTGCCCGCCCCAGCGAGCATGTGCAGTCGATGATCAACATCGCGCAGTTGGGCCAGGTGCTCGAAATTCTACCGACCATCGACGAGGCGCGCGAGGCCATCTTTATGAACGATTTGCAGAACGAGCTGCAAGCCGGCAACCAGAGCAACGGCTCGGATAACTAATCCGGCGCTGATGCTGCGGGTACACATTCTGGGGACGAGCTCGGCCGTGCCAGCCTGGGGGCGCCACCCCACCAGCCAAGTCGTTGAACACAACGAGCGCTACCTGCTCATCGATTGTGGCGAGGCCACGCAATTTCAGCTCCAGCGCTACAAATTTCGCCTGCGCCGTATGGATGCGATTTTCATCTCGCACCTGCACGGCGATCACATTTTTGGGCTGCCGGGCCTGCTGTCTTCGATGAGCATGGGCAGCCGCAGCTCCAGCCTCACAATCATTGGTCCTGAGGGCCTGGCGAATTTCATCGACCACAACCTGCGTGCATCCGATTCCCACCTCAGTTTTCAGCTCGACGTGCAAGAGCTGCCGCGTAAACACGTCGGCGAGGTGTTCCAGAAGCGCGGGCTGTCGGTGCGCAGCTTTCGGCTGCACCATCGCATTACGACCTTCGGCTACCGGTTCGAGGAGCTCGAAAAGCGGCGTAAGTTCCTCTTAGACAAAGCACAAGCCCTGGACATCACGCCGACTTACTTCCGCTTCTTAAAACAGGAGCGCGAAGTAGAGCTGCCGGATGGCCGCATCATCCAGCCTGACCAGGTGCTGGGCGAGCGTCCGCCGAGTTTCAGCTATGCGTACTGTAGCGACACGGTCTATCACCCGCCGATTATCGAGCACATCAAAGGCGTGCACGGGCTATATCACGAGGCGACATTCCTGCATGAGCTGAAACAGCGGGCAAAGTCTACGAAGCACACCACCGCCAAAGAAGCCGGTGAGATTGCGAAACAAGCCGAGGTGGGCGAGTTGATTCTTGGCCACTATTCTGCGCGCTACCAGAACCTCGAACCGCTGCTGAAAGAAGCACGCGCGGTGTTCCCGAACACCCAACTCGGCAAGGAGGGCCGCACGTTTACGTATGGCGACTAAATCGATGGTCACGCAGGGCAACAAGCGCGAGCGCCTCTTTTTGGTGCTGGGGGCGATTTTTCTGACGAATGCGCTGCTGGCGGAGTTCGTGGGTGCCAAGATCTTCTCGGTCGAAAAAACGCTGGGTTTCGAGCCGCTCAACCTCACGCTCTTCGGGCAGGAGGGCCTAAGTCTGAACATGACCGCCGGGGTGCTGCCCTGGCCCATCGTGTTCATCAT
>CAZTEZ010000125.1:0-8379 GCA_964611815.1 uncultured Bacteroidia bacterium
GGCATCGCCAAAGGCGTTGTCGGTCATGCTGAACAGATTGCTCCAGGTCGCGCCGTTGTCTGTCGAGTACTCCAGCACGGGCCCATCGCCCGGATCAATGGCCTCGCAACCAGAACCGCCGTTGCCCAGATAGAAGCACCACGAGACTTCGTGGCAGTCGGTAAGGTCGTAGTCGGTGGTCGTCGCCCGGCGGTTGGGGTCGGTGCTGGTGGCAAACATCAGCGCGTTGCCCGTACCCGAAGGTGTGCTGCAATCGTTACCGCTGGCGCCGTTCTGCACATCCGCCCATACACTTGCATCGAAGCTCTCCTCAAACTCGTCACTAGCCGGCTGAGTGCCGGTGGCAAGCAGCTGTACCGGTTCACCACAGATAGGATTCTCGGGAATGGCGATCGCCTCTACCTGAATGGGCTGCGGTGTGATGGTAATATCAGCCGTAGCCTCACATACCGGCGGTTGCACCGTGTTCGACACCGTAACAGTATAAGTGGTGGGGGTCGTGACGTTGGCCGTCGGGTTCGAGATATTGGGGTTATTCAGGCCGGTGGTGGGGCTCCAGCTGTACGTGTAGCCGGGGGTCTGGCAGGTCACGGCGAAGTTGTCAATGGCCCAGGCATCGCTGCTGCTACCGCTGCTGTTGGGCTGGTCGAATCGGAAGCGCGTGGCGGCAGTTTGCGCCCCCGAGGGTAGCGTCGCCTCAGTGCACACCCAGCCAGAACCGCCGAAGTTGGACTCGCTCATATCGAACAAGTTAGTCCAGCTGGTGCCGCCGTCAGTCGAGTACTCCAGCACAACGCCCTCATTCGCGTCAATGAGTTCGCAAGATGAACTGGAGCCGTCGCCCAAGATGAAGCACCACGAGACTTCGTTACAATTGGTGAGGTCGCGATCAGCGGTCTCTGCACGGCGCACTGTGTTAGGGGCGTTCGGGAAATGCAGCGTGCCCGCCGAGCCGTCAGGAGCGCCACAGTTGGTGTTGTTGTTGCCAGCGGTCACGTTCCAGAAGCCCGCATCGAAGCCGGTGTTGAAGTTGGACTCAAACTCGGTGGTAGACGTCGAGAACAGCTCGACGTCAGAACCACACTCCGGGTTGAGGTTATCGGCCGTAACGACCGGGCTGGGGAAAGTGATCACCTGCATATCGACGGTCTCTTCAATGACGCAGCCCTCCGCAGAAGTAACCCTGACAGTGAACACCTGCGATTCCTCGACCGGATCAACAGTCGGGTCCTGAATCGTCGGGTCATCCAGATCAGCGCTGGGGGTCCAGCTGTACGTGTAAGGCGTCTGGGGGTCGCCACCACCGTTGGGTGTTGGATTGATATCTAAAGTCGCCGGACTACCCGAACACACACGCAGGGGTGTTACTGGATTCACAGCAAAGTCTGAAGCAGGCGAAACGGTGACCTCATCCGACGTATTACACGCCAGTGCCCCACCCGCCGTTACGCGATACACCGTCGTGACAGCAGGCGCTACGCTCGGCGATGGGCAGACCGTGCACGAGAGGGAGCCGAAATCGCCCGAGACGACGCTCCAGGTGTAGCCCGAACCACCTGTGGCCGACAGCTGCACCGGCCCACCCGCCGGGCAGTAGCCCTGGTCTGGGCTCGCCACCACGCCGTCTTCAATGTCGATCGTTACGGCATAAATGTTACTACCGACCACCGCACAACCGTTGTCTTCTACGAACACTGTGAACGTATTTGCGCCGGTATCCACGCCCGTGGGTGTCCATTGCACGTTCAGCGTCAGTGGGTTGGTGCCGCTTACCGTTGTTGAAGCGCCCGGAAGGTTGGTCGCAATGTTGTTCGAGATGCTGAGAATATCGGCCACATCCGGGTCATCGAACACCAGGTCGAAGTCGACGTTGTCGCCCGGGCAGGCATCCAGCGTTAGGTCGGCGGTTGCCGATACGATACCGTCGCCATTGTTCTGTATGCCGCTGCTCAGCCCACCATCCAGTTCAGGCTGCTGGTTGACGCAGTTCTGGACAATCACCTGCAGTTCGCGCATGGTCGTGCCCACCACGTTGCCAAGCGCATCCAGTTCTTCCACCTCAATTGTGACGACGTATTGACCGAGTGCGTCTGGCGTGAAGCACATGGCACCCGTGTTCGCATCAATGTTAAAGGTGCCGCTGGTCGTGGAAATCGGGTAGCCAGGCGAGAACCCACCGGTGTAACTGATGTTCGCGCCGCCCAAGGTGCGGGCGTTGATCAGCGAGTAGCGCAAGACGTTACCATTGGGATCGGTTGCGCCGTGGTTGTAGCAATACGACTCGCCCAGGCAAACGTAGGGGGTGGGTAGCGACGAGAAGAACGGCGAATCGTTCTCGTAGTTCAGGTTGTCCATCTGCAGCTCGATGAACAGCGCCTCGCTGCCGGGGTTCACCAAATTCGTAATAGCCGCGTTCCGCGCGACGTGTTCATAGGAAATCAGCCAGTCGTCGCATTCGGCTGGCATGGTGATGGTATCGCTGTAAAAGTACTCTTCGATACCAGGCTCAGAGCAGCCGTTGCACGTAGAGTTGGCAAGTTCTGCATCGCAGAGCAACGACACCTCCTGAAAAGAGATTTGAGGCAGTGAGACGTTGAAATCTGATGCGCAGCTCGACGGCGAGGTGAACTCCAGCAAAACGGTACTCGGACTGGCGATACCGTTGCAGTCGCGGTAGAAGCGAACGTTGAACACGTAGATGTCATCACCGCTGCCATCCTGGCCGATGTACTCATACCAGATTTCGTAACCAGCTGAGTGCGAAGCCTGCACCTGAGCAGGCAGAGCCATAAGCATCAGCAAAATAACAGAGCATGTAGCGAGAAAGCGAATGTCGTGCAACATAAACAGGAGGTTTATATTTAAATAATATTACCTAACTCCTGCACTGAATACAACACTTGAAAGCGAATTCAACCAGAAGAAGCTACACTATAAAGTATTCAGAATCAGAAACATATACCCGACTAATTTCAACGAACAAAAAGCAAGCCTAGTATTGCACTTGTAAATTAGTCGCCTTTAGAAAAATTACTCATTTAGCGTCTCGAATAAAGGCATAGGGCCTAATTGAGCATTTTATTAATTGCGCTTTCAAAAACCAAAACACTGGGGTTCACCGCTGGCCGGGTATAGCTCCAAGATTCGTAGCACCAAAAAGCCGCCACCGAGATTGGTGGCGGCTTTTCAAAATAGACCATTGCTTTAGAAGGCAATCACTTTTAGCGCTTCATCACCCGGAACTGCTGCACGTTATTCTGCGTCTGCAGGCGCAAGGTATAAACTGCAGCAGGTAAGTCGCGCAGAGCTGACGATAGCGTCTGGCTTAGGGTATTCATATCACCAGTAGCTTCTGCGACCACCCGGCCGTCCAGGCTCACGAGGCGAGCCGTAGCCCGCTCGGCGTCAGGCGTCAGGCTGTAGACCCGGAAGCCTGCACCGCTCGTGGGGTTGGGTGCAATGTTCCAGAAGGCCTGGCCGACATTCTGGCCACTGCCCATCGGGCGCAGCTCGACGACGTTCGAGTACTCGAACGAGCCGTCGTAGTCAATCTGCTTCAGGCGATAGTAGAGCACCTCAGCATCCGGCAGTTGCGTGTCGATGAAGTTGTACGACAGCTCCGTATCGGAGTGACCGGCAGCTGCCTGCGCGCCAATGCTGCTGAAGTTGATGTTGTCAACCGAGCGCTCGATCTCAAAAATAAAGCTGTTGCGCTCAGTAGCCGTCACCCACTTTAGTTCGGCAGCAGACTGCGAAATCAGTTCGCCATCGAAGCTTAGCAGTTGCACCGGCAGCGGGTTGATCTCATAGCCAATGGCTGTGTAAATCGGCGAGGCAAAGTTGTGGCTGGCATTCGATTTGATATCTCCGCTGGTTGTTGTAGTCCCATTCTGATCTACACCGCCCATATCGACGACAGGCGTTGCAGCGGCTGGTGTCACGGATTTCACGACGCGCGCTGGCGCATCATAAGGCGCGATGCCCGAGGGCCAGGACAGATTGAAACGCGATGTGACGTTCGTAGGCGCTTCAAAGCGCCAGTGGGCGTTCTGCTCAATGTCTTCAATCGGCGGTGTCGGCAAATCACCCAATAGCGTCACCGGATAGTACTCGCAGGCCAGGATTTCGTTGCCGGTAATACCATCCATGTTAAACGCGCGTGCACGACGGTATTGCCCACTCTTGCCAACCGGGTAGACGAACTCATCGCCGTTGAACACGACTTTCTCGGCCGGGCCGTTGATGTAAGCATTATTGCCAGCGCCGGTGTAAGACGCAGCTTGCAAGAAGCGAAGCGTACTGTTGGCACCGGTCTGCACCAGCGCGTTGCGGCTCCAGCTCAGCTGGCCTTCCACTTCAACCGTGCCGGGGTTGCTTATGATCAAATCGCCACCAGTTTTGTTGAGATCAAGGTCATGCAGATTTGCACTAGCAGCGGTTGTAAAATCACCGGTCATGGTCTGGTCGGCAGCGCCATCGAGTTCCAGCTCGCCCGTACCGGCGTCAATCGTGCCAGCGTTGAGCGTGACATCGCCACCGACGCGAAAGCGGAGGTCGTTGATGTCCAACTCGCCACCGTCGATCAAGAGGTCGTTCAGAACGCGGATGTCATCGTCAATCACGCGCTTACTGACCGTGCCTGTAATATCGATATTCCAGAACTGTGCAATTTGCGGCGTGGTTGGCAAGTCATAGGCGCCAACGGTTCCTGCAAACTCGTGCGTGCCGCCGTCGGCCACAAAGGGTGCCCAGTCGCCTACCGGCAAGTTGGCGTTCACACTGTCGGGGCGCATAATCGCACGGCCATTGCCGTAGAATTGACGGCCACGCATACCCACGAAGTTGCCGATATCCAGGGTACCTAATAATTCCACGTTGAACGCCTCGGTGTTGTCTTGGTCAACACTAATGGTGTCTCCAACGTTGATATGCACACTGGCGGCACCGCCAGTGGTCGTAACGTCGGGGTCTGGCGGGATGGGAGCGGTTGTATTTCCCATCCCAAAAACTACGTTATGACCGGGGCACGTCCAGCAGACTGTCGACCAGTTTTGTACATCTGCATACAAACCGTCGTCGCGTGACCAGTATTCTCGAATTGCGTCCAGCTCAACATCTCGACCAATCGCATAGATGGCTTCCAAGTTAGTGGCTGTGTTGTTCGTAAAAGTGGCGATGTTGGTGGTGGTGTTGACATCTGCTGGGGCCGTCTGTACCCACGAGTTCGCGCCGTTGAACAGATAGCCGGCCATCCACAGCGGGTTAGCTTCTTGGGTAGGCGTCTGAATATCGGCATCATCATACTGATAGGTATGCGTCAGTCCGGTCACGTTTAGCGCCGCATCGGTCAGCACCACCCAGTGGAAGTCCACGCCCCACTGCTGGCCGGGCTCGGTGTACTCTGAAGGCGGACCGTTGATGGGCTTGAGCGTCATGCGGCCCGTATTGGCGAGCGCCGTGACGTTGTAAGTCGCCGGGGCATAGCGATTGCTGTTACCCACAGGCAACGTAAACGCGCCCGTGCCATTGATGATTTTCGTTACGCCAGCCGACGAGTTCGTGCCGTCCGTTTGCAGGTAGCGCGTTGCGTTGAAGTTCACGACTGCGGCAGCGGGCCCGAGAATGAGCTCGTGGAAAGACGGAATGAAGCGCCCGTTTGTCAGCGTTAAATCGCCATTCACGCGAATGTCGTCGTCCTGAAGCACGCTGTTCGGGTTATCGACTTCCAGATTACCGAATTGGCCGTTGCCGTTACCGAAGATCGTCTGCACCAGGCTGGCAGCGTTGTTAAACAGCGTGCGGCCAGTTGTGTTCGTCACAATCGCATCATTCGTGGCATCGCGGCGCAGCTCAATGACCTTGTCTTGCAGATCCAGCGTACCGTCCAGTACGAACAGGTCGCGGTTGACAATCGTGTTGGTCTCCGTACCAGCCATCGACACCGTGTTGCCTGGGTTGTCGATCGTCAGGTTGGCAAAGTTCGTCGGGTTGTTCAGCGTGATGGTCTGGTTCGCCGTGCCGTCGAAAATCGTGTTGTTGGTGGTGTTCGTGTACGTGCCGTTGTTGAGCAGGTTGCCTCGGATGCTCACATCCAGGTTGTCGGCACGGAACTCGGAATTGGCGCCCAAAATGCTCAAGTCACCGTTGACCACCAGCGGGTTAACTTCCAGCAGTGCGGTGTTGTTCGTACCACCGGCATCGGCCACGCTTAGGTTGAACAGCTCGTTGCCAACCGCAGCGTTGATGTTGATCGCCTGACCGGCGGGCATGCCGGGTTCGCCGATTTCGATGGTGCCGCCCGTCATCGAGAAGGTGCTCGATTGCAGGAAAAGCTCGGCCACCGACGAGTTGGGCACCGGGCGCATGATGCGCAGCGTACCGCCCGTCATATCAAACGATGAGCCCGCGCCACCGGCGTGGTCGAAAACGCCGCGCGTAGTAATAAACGTATTGGGTTGCCCGGCATTGATTTCCTCACCGATCTCTACCAGTGAAGTGCCCTCTTGCGTGTAGCTGAGGCCACCGACCGGCGGAATGGCCTGGCGGCGAATCTGGCCGCCAACACTCATATACGCATCGCCGAGAACAGCAATGCTGGCCGAGGCCGTCGGCGAGTAAACGATGTCCGTCGACACGTCGACATCTGCGCTGCTCATCAGCAGGCGCGAGCGGTTAGCCTGTGGCCCACCGAGGGTGCCGTCCAGTCGCAAGGAGCCGATGAGCTCGAGGTTGCTCTCTTCGCCTGCAGCATTTTCGATGCGGGCCGTAGCGCCGTTGTCGATGATCAGGCCGCCCGCTTGGGGGATGACATAGTTGCCGCCGCCGGTGCTCAGGTCAATGTCGATATCCGGGTGGTTCAATCGAGCAACACCAGAGTTGATGACAAAGTTTTTGTCGGCGTTCAAAGCCGCGTTCGCGACACTGTTATCGAGGTCGAAAAAGCTATTAAACGAGAACGTATCAGCCTGGCCCCCGGACTTGTCGACGATCACGCGGTAGAGGTCGGGGAAAGTGGCATTACCAGCGGTGACGTTCGTACGATTGTACGCTGCGTTACCAGTTCCATCTAGAATCAGATCGACTTTTGCGGTCTCATTCAGGTTCATGATCGTGTAGTTTTCGTCGACTGTGATGTTGCCACCGACGATAAAGCGATTCACGATGTTTGTGCCGCCAGGCAACACCTGCAACCCAGAGGGTTCATTGATGTTATCCGCATTTTCGATAAAGAAGTTGCCCTCAACTTCCACAGTGCGTGGGTTACCGGTATTGGGGAATTCTAACAGACCGTTGTTGTCGTTGGCGTTACCGAAACCGAATTCTCTTCGCACTAAGATATCGCCTTCATCAGGGTCGGTATTGTCGAGCCTTACGATACAGCAGGTATTTATGTTCAAGTCACCATTGATTGTAATATCTAGTGCGGGCAAGTTGTACCGCCTTAGCTCTGTAGTTGAACCAGCTCCGTCACACAATACGTTTGAATTTTGGCCGTCAGCTCCAAAGAAGCGCAACGTAGGATACGTACGATAGCGAGTGGGAATGTCAAATTCGCCACTTGCACCTGTGTTTGCAGCCCAGCGATAAATCACCTGGTTATCAGGATTACTGGCAAAGTCACCAATGTCAAAGTCTGGCAGGTTTGATGGAGAGTTGCCATCTGGTTCTAAAAACAGCTGACCAGTACCGGTTGTATCAAGTATTTCTTGAATAACAGTGTTGGCCAGTGCGTTGTCGCCTCGGACAAACAGAAAACCTGCGAGGTGAAGCGTTGAGGCAAAAACACCAGTATTGGGGCCAGAGAATGGGTCTCCTGTTGTCTGGTCTCCACAATAAATACGGTGCTGTGGGGCGATGTAAACGATATCACCTTCTCCTGGAAAAACGCCAGGTGGCACAACTGGGCCATTGTGGCTATCAAAACTCCAGGTGGTATTCAAATTCCAGGCTTGACCCACTGCCCCATTAGCTCCAGGGGGCTGATCTGCTAAAGACCAGGGGTTATTCGGTAATCCGCGCGAATAAAACACATCCACACCGCCGTTGAAGTTGACCTCATTGCCGGCGGTATAGTCGCCCGTTTCGACGGGGAAAGTGCCTGCCCCATCGAACTGAATGGTATTCGCACCGTCGTTGTAGTCCGGCGCGTCTTCAAACACGCGGTTCGCAGACACAATTTTGCCTGGCACCATGGGTGCCGCCGGGCTGGGTGCGTCGTCTACGGGGCTGTAAACGAAGTCATATACCGCCTGGGGCAGCGTCGCGCCGAAGCCACTGGTGCGGGCACGGAAGAAATATGTCAGCGCTGAATTTGCAGGCGCGGCGCTGTTCAGCGAGGGGTGCTCCTGGTCGACGACCGAGAAGTCCAGGTAGCCCGCG
>CAZTEZ010000126.1:0-207 GCA_964611815.1 uncultured Bacteroidia bacterium
CGCATCCTCAAAGCGCTGAACGTCGACGACAAGAAGTACAAGCCGCGGGCGATTGGCGCGCACATCAGCCTCGCCAAAAACCAACTGATCGACGCCCGCGAGTACGCGCGCAGCTACGTCGAGGACGAGTTCAAGAGCATCGTCGCCAAGACGTATCTCATTTACGCTGAGGAGTGTAAGAAGGCCAACGCCATGGACTTCGACGAC
>CAZTEZ010000126.1:217-8315 GCA_964611815.1 uncultured Bacteroidia bacterium
GAACGAGCACAGCGAGCTGCTGCACAAGTACCAGCACAAGTGGAAGTACATCATGGTGGACGAGTACCAGGACACCAACGGCGCGCAGTACATAATCACCAAAAAGCTGGCGGCGGTGCACGAAAACATCGTCGTCGTCGGCGACGACGCGCAGAGCATCTACTCGTTCCGCGGGGCCGATATCACGAACATCCTCAACTTCCAGCGCGACTACCCCGACCTCGAACTCTTCAAGCTCGAGCAGAACTACCGCAGCACGTCCACGATCGTGGAGGCCGCCAACGCGGTGATTGAGCACAACGAAGACCGCATCCCGAAAAAGGTGTTCAGCGCCAAAGAAGACGGGCAGAAAATCAACCTTTTGCGCTGCGCGAACGAGAAGGAGGAAGCGATGAAAATCGTCGACCAGATTCGTGAGCAGAAGATGATGCTGAACTTCCGCAACAGCGACTTCTGTTTGCTGTACCGCACCAACGCGCAGAGCCGTGCGCTGGAGGAGGAGCTGCGTCGGGCGAACATCGCGTACCGGGTTTTCGGGGGGCAGAGTTTCTACCAGCGCAAGGAAATTAAGGACGTCATCGCATACCTGAAGCTGATCGCCAACCCGATGGACGAGGTCGCGCTGCGGCGGATCATCAACGTGCCCACGCGCGGGATCGGCAACAAGTCGCAGGAGGAAATCTTCACGACAGCGCAGCAAAAAGGCCTGAGCCCCTGGCAGGTGGTGAAAGACGCGCAGATGCACCTGCAGAGCCGCTCGACGGCCCGCGTGCAGGAGTTCGGCTCGATGATCGCCAGTCTGCAAAAGAAAACCGGCAGCGCCACGGCCGCCGAAATGGTCAGTCAGGCGGCGCAAAAGAGCGGTATTCTGAAAACCCTACACGCCGAAAACACGCCCGAGGCACTCAGCCGCTGGGAAAACGTGCAGGAGCTCATCAACGCTGCGCAGGAGTTCACCGAGGCGGCGGGACCGGAAAACGCGACGCTCGAGAACTTCCTCGCGGAGGTCTCGCTCATCAGCGACCTCGACCAAAACACCGACGAGACGGACTTCGTCTCGCTGATGACGGTGCACATGGCCAAGGGCCTGGAGTTCCGCTCGGTGTTCGTCACGGGCATGGAAGAGGGGCTATTCCCGTCGTTCATGAGCATGCAGGAGCGGCAGCAGCTCGAAGAGGAGCGCCGGCTGTTCTACGTGGCTGTCACCCGCGCCGAGGAGCGCCTGTCGGTGTCGTTTGCCGACACCCGCCTGAAATTCGGCGAGCGCCAAATGGGGGAGGCGAGCCGGTTCTTGCGCGAGATACCGGAGGAGTACTACTCGCTGGTGCGGCGCCCGCAACCGGTGGTGCGTAAGGAGCGTCCGAAAAAGCCCAATAGCCGCGCCGCCGTGCGCCCGAACAAGCTCACGCCCGTCGAAAGTGCGCGCCGCAACCCCAAAGCGCCGCCACCCAGCCCCGTGGACCCGGGCGACATTGAGGTGGGCAAACGCGTGGAACACGCGAAATTCGGTATCGGGGTGGTCGCCCGCCTGGAGCCCGACCGCGTGGTCGTGGACTTCCCGAACAAGCCGGGGACGACCTTGTTGCTGAAATTTGCGAAGTTGCGGGTGGTGGATTGAACAAACAATGCTATACTTCAAAGAGAACCACACACATGAAATATCAGGAGTTTAAGTCGTTATTGCTCAAGGCGAACACAGAAGAAGATGTCAAAGCAGCGTTTTCAAAATACTATCATATTGACTATGATACGTCCGCATATCATGACTTATACACGACAAATTTATTATTTGAATTTAAGTTTGAAAGAAACCTCGAAAAGATAGGCAATCGGGCTTTAGTTTTAGCGCAATCATTATACTATATACACCGGCTCAAATATGAAGCTATTGGGAAGCCCATTCCCCGGTACATCTGTCTGGCAGATAAACAAACGGCAATTATTACTGAAACACTCAATTGGCGAATTTATTATGAAAACGAAAGGTATGACTGGGAAGCGCCGCCGAGTAAGCCGGATAAGCAATTGGTCGAGGATTTAGAAAAGGAGTCGACCATTCGTGTAACTCACGTCTTTAACCTTTTAAGTAAACAAGACAATGATGCTTTTTCACAAAGAATCCTTCAATATCTAAATCCGCAGCTAGAAATTGATTATCAAATCCGCAAAGATATTAATGAAGAAAACTTTGAAGATGTGTTTGAGCATTGGAAGGAAATCATTGGAAAGCAAATCAAAAATGGGTATAAACTTTCGAATTATTTCTTAGCCAATATACAAACAGATAAAGTCAGCATTCAGGAAGAATTGAGTCGAGTTACATTCATCTTCGAGGACGGCAATGCTAAAGTTCAGAAGATTTTGATGCGTGACTATAACTATTTCTGGGAAATGTATGATTACGTTAAGAGTATAAATAAAATACAAGGAATTAATGCCAAGCTAGATCGTTTAACTGAAGAAACGCAACGTCGCTTTGAAGGGGAGTTTTTTACGCCCATTCGGTTTGCTAAAAGGGCTGTACATCTCTGGGAAAAGGTGCTTGGTAAGCATTGGTTTAAAAGCGGAAAGTATAGGATATGGGATATGGCAGCAGGTACAGGAAACTTGGAGTACCACTTGCCCAGTGAGGCTTATAAATACCTCTACATGTCAACCTTACATGCCACTGATGTTGACTACCTGCAAAAGATATTTCCCATGGCAACCATATTTCAGTATGATTACTTGAATGACGATGTCCCCAATCTGTTTGGCAACCTGCCTTACGAACCCAAATGGAAACTTCCAGAACAACTTCGTCAAGACTTGGCGGATACTGAGATTACTTGGATTGTGTACATCAATCCACCTTTTGCGACTGCTCAAACTGCCGGTGCCAAGGGTGAGAGCAAAAAGGGAGTGAGTAAGACGGCTGTAAATTCCGTAATGGAGAGCCTGAATGTCGGGCACGTTAAGCGTGAGCTGTTTGCTCAGTTTATGTTTCGCATACACAAGGAGTTTCCTAAAAACACTTATTTAGGTATGTTCTCCAAACTTAAGTACCTGAATGCGCCGGATAGTATAAAGTTCAGAGACCAGTTTTTTAATTATCGTTTTGTTGATGGCTTTACATTTTATTCCAAAAACTTTCATGGCGTGAAGGGTAAGTATCCAATCGGGTTTTTGATCTGGGATTTGTCTGCTCAACGTGAAAAAGACCAGATTTCGATGACCATTCTAAACGATTCCGCTTTTCCAGTTGGAAAAAAACAGCTTCGTCTGCTTAAAAAGGGCCAGTACCTGAACGATTGGGTCGAACGCCCCAGTAACTCCAACGATTATATTTTACCACCTTTGAGTAATGCAATTACTGTAAAACATGAAAATGTAGATACACGCCATCGTGCACGTAAAGATTTTTTGGCATCGCTTTGCAGTAATGGCAATGATTTTCAGCACGCGAAGTATGTAGTTCTTTTGTCTTCACCCAATGCAAGTGCAGGCGCGTTTACAGTCAATAAGTCTAACTTCGAGAAAGCACTTGTTTTACATGCAGTCAAAAAAATACCGCAACACACTTGGCTGAACGACAGAAATCAATTTCTATACCCAACTCAGGAGCCTGACCAGGGATTTATTTTAGACTGTATCATTTGGTCGCTGTTTGCAAACTCGAACGAAACCGCCAGTCTTAGCAACGTCGAATACAAGGTAGCCACTTACCAAATTCAAAACCACTTTTTCCCTTTTACAAGAGCCACATTAAAAAATTGGAATATACTTGACCCTGATGTTCTGCTCCAGCTAGATCGAGATCAAGATCGTTTTATGGCTAAGTACTTAAAAGATCAGAATTTTTCAGATGAAGCCAATGCCCTTTTACTTGCAGGTAAATCGATATACAAGTTTTTCTTTGAAAACTTACATAAGCTTGAAACCCATTCCTTGAAGATCACAAATTGGGACGCGGGCTGGTATCAGATCAGAAGGTGTTTGACTTTAAATGAAGTTGGTGCCAATGAGCTGGCAGCTGTTAAAAAAGCGCACAGCATTCTTTCAGATTCTATATTTGTTCGAATCAAAGAATTTGGCTTTTTAGACACGGATGAGTTATATGACTCAGTGGATGGGGTTTGAGGCCAACTCACTCCCCCTTCACCACGCTCGCATAGAAGAACCCGCCCGAGCGGTCGTACTTCATCAGCACGATGTGCGCGTCTTTGTCGAGCGGCTGGTCGGCACTGAGAGCGCGGATGGCCACGCTCTGCTCGCCGGCGTGCAGGCGGGCCTTGCCAGACGAGAGCTGGTCGGCGGCGACGGTCACGGTGGCGGGCTGGCCTTCGAGCTGTTGGGGATCGGTGGTGCTAGCAGCGGCGGGGCGCGCAAAGGGGGGCGGGATGAGATACACCAGCAGCAAACCAGCGATGAGGTTGGGCACCACCAGCGCGATGGGCAGCCACGCGCCGTAGTTGACCAGCTGGGTGGTGTAGGCAATCGAGATGATGGCGACGATGAGCAGCAGGAGCGTCAGCCCAACGGCCAGGGGCACCTGTCCGGCACGCAAGAGCTTCAGGTGGAAGCCCTTGGGCGGCTCGCCCGACTGTTTGAGGTAGTCGGTGCCGACCCACACATCAAGCGCCTGCACCCGCAGCAGGCCGGCGGCTACGACGATCCAGTAGATCAGCATCAGCGCGAGCAGCACCAAAAACGGGAGGTTCTCCCAGTGCAGGGCTTGTCGGAGGTAGGCTTCCATCGGGCGGTTTGGGGCTTGATTCTCCTCTAGTTACGCCAAAACCAGAGGCGCTTGCACATGGGAGTGCGATAACTATCCAACGCCCGAGCAGGGTGGGGCGGGTGCGGTGTGAATGAGCGGCTGCGATTGCAAAACAGCGAGTATTTCTTTGGCCTAAACCGGAGTAGCCACTGCATCAAGCGCGCGGCGTAATTGTCATCGATTCCCTGCGCGCTCCGGCGGCTTGTTCGGCGAAAGCCGGTCGATCATAGGCTTCATGCGCTGTTTCCAGATGCGCTGGCCGTGTCTTTGCGCTGTAGCAGCCTACTTTCCACCACCCGGTGCACAAACGTGAAGATGACCGCCAGAATCGCGTTGGCAATCAGCGTCGGGATGGGCACGCCGCCGGTGTATTCGACGATGAAGGGGTCGATGGTGATAATCAGGAACTCGATGATCACCAGCATCGTGAAAAACAGCAGCGCCTGTGCCAGGCGTGGGTTCACCCGCGCACGGCCCAGCACCAGCGAGACGATCAGCAGGACGAACACCCCGCTGGTAGCCAGCAGGTACTGAAAATTGTTGCGCTGCCGACGTTGGCGTTCGGCGGCTTCTTCGACCATTTCGGTCTGCAGGTCGGCCAGGCGCTGGTCGTGTTCGGCGTTCAGGCGACCGATGCGCTCGGCGGTTTCGGTGCTGTAAAGGCTGTCGCGTAAGATGATGCTCCGGCGGTAGCAATCGAACGCTTCGTCGGCGCGCCCCAGCTCGCGCAAGCTCAGGGCGAGGTAGTGCAGGGCCTCTTGTTGGTTCAACAGCGACTCCGATTGCCGTGCGGCTTTCAGCCCCTTGCGCAAAAAGGGCACAGCCGCAGCATAGTCTTTCTGTACAAATTTCAGAATGCCATTCGTCAAGTGGTTGTCGCCAGAGGCTTCTCGATACCCGGCTTTGTCGGCGATTTCGTTCTCAAGCGTATAGTATTTGGCAGCCGAATCGAGCTCACCCAAGTACAAATAGGTGGAACCTAGCACCCCGTAGGCTTCCATCAGGTCCTCTGGCTCCGGAGACTGCCGGACGAGCTCAATGCCCTGCCCGGCGTACACCAGCGCAGAATCCAGCGCTTGCATCTCGTTCAGGGTCATCGCTTTGTGCCGAACTTCCATTGCAGCCGCCAGCGTGTCTTTGAGCCGGTAGGCGACCCGTTGGGCATAGTCATAATACCGCAGCGCGTTCTCAAAATCTTTCAGTTTGTTGTAGAGCAGGCCCATCGACGACAACGTGTAGCGCATGCTTTCCAGCTGCCCGGTTTCCAGCTCGACCTCCAAAATGTCCTGATACGTCTCTAGCGCCTCTTCATATCGACCCGTCAACTGGTAATTGTTGGCCATATTGCCTCGAATGGGCAGGGTTTTGAGCGGCGGCAGCCCGCCTGCTTGAGCTTCAGTAAGGGCCACATTTAGTACGGAGTCGGCCAGTTTCAGTTCGCCCATGCCCTGGTAGACCAAAGCGAGGTTGTTGTAGGTCGCATACTTTTTCTGCGAACCGGCGCGATCGTAGTACGCAATGCTACGCTCCAGCCACTCGATGCCCTGTTCGAACTGACCCAGCTGCATATGCGCCGAGCCGATGATGTTCGCCGACAGTCCGGCATCCTCCAGTCGGTCGGCGCCGGTGCCGATATCGAATGCGTCTTGGGCAGGCTCGATGCTCTTGTTAGGGTCGATGTAAATCCACTCAATCGCCAGCTGATTCAGCGTCGAAATACGCGCGGTGTCTTCCTGCTCAGACAGCACGTGATTCAAGCTGTCGATGCGCGCAGTTTGCGCACAGAGCGCCATGGGGAGCAAGCAAAGCAGAAAACAAATGAGCAGGAAATGCCGCATTATGAGCGTGTTATAGATGTAAGTTATAACACACGCCCGTCTTGCCCGCCTGTTCGCAGTCTTTTATCTCACTCTTTTATCTCACTCCAGGTCCTTGATGAACGCGTGATGGTCGCTAAAAGGCAAGTCCATGCTCAGGCGCACGCCAAAGACGCTATCCCAGAATTGTATGGGGTAGTTGGGCGTGTCGAAGGCGTTGAAGTATATGCCGTCGTAGTACGCCTCGACCGAAAACACGATGCGTGGCCCAGCCACCCCCCGAAAGCCCGCCGCCAACGAAATGCCCGGGTCGAGCTGATACGCCTCTGGGTTTTGGCGCCAGGGCCCCAAAAAGTCGAAGAGCGGGGTCTGGTCGTCGGAGTCGAAACTGCGTCCGCTGATCTGCACCAGTTGGTGGAGCTGCAAACCGCCCGTGAGCGTCCAGGAAAAGCGTTTTTTGGGCGAGACGTTCCACCGCACGAGTAGTGGGATACCAGCGTATTGCCCCCAGATCTCTTCTTCCAGCACCTGAATTGGCCCGAAATCTGGCGTGCCCTGGTTTGGCCCGCGGTGGCGTCCACGGCCCAAAAAGCGCAAGCCCGTGATGTAGCTCAGCGCTGGCTGGCTGGGGCGGGTGTGGATGAAGAGCATCCCGAAATCGCCCTTCATTTCGTAGGGCTCGTCGGGGTGGAGTTGTCCATCTCGGGTCTGCTGGGTGGCCACGCCGATACCCAGTTCCCAGCGAAACTGCCAGCGGGTGACCTCCGCGGTGTCGCGTGGCAACGCGCGTTCTGTTCGTTCGTCGGCGCTTTGCGCAAACAGCTGTGATGACAGCGCGGTGCCCAGCAGCAGAAGCAGAATACGGTTCATGTACGCTAAACGCGTCGCCACTGAAAAGCGTGTGGCTAGGGTGTTAAAAGTAAACTTTACAGCGCGCAACTTTTGCCTGTCGTGCAGGTGCTATTTACCCGAGCGGACCCCACCGCCATAGGGCACGAAAAAGAAGCTGCGGAACGCCCGCGGTGGGCATTTGCCCTTGGAATCGCGCTGGTAGTCGGGGCACTCGTCGCGCATGTCTTGTTTCAGCCGCTTGTCGGGCATGCGTTTTACACCCAAGCCGGTCGAGCTGGCGAAAATCACAGCGCCGAGCATCGAAGAGACGCCCAGGCCAATCAGTATGCGTGTAAACATGCCCATAAGTGCAGAAAATTACGAGAGAGGCTCGAGTGTCAATAATACAAAACTTTTAGTTGCTGTCCGTGTGCCGCAGTTCACCGACCGCAACCCGCACAGTTGGAAGCTGTGCTTCAGGCTCGTACTTTCGTAATCGCACCCTTGCCCAAGACCACCTGTGAGCACTCTCCTAGATCTGCCTGACCCAACCCGCAAAGCGCTGCTGATTGCGGCGCTGGTGGTGGTGGCGCTGCCGTTTGTCAGTGCGCCCATCGCGCTGGTGGCCGGGCTGGTGGTCGCTCAGCTCATCGGCAACCCCTGGCCTGAGCAGTCGGCGACCTACACGAAAAAG
>CAZTEZ010000127.1:0-1701 GCA_964611815.1 uncultured Bacteroidia bacterium
CCGTCACGCAGCACGCGAACGGCTCACCCGCTGACCACGAGATGCGGATGACCCCTCTATCAGTGTATTTGATCGCATTCGACACCAGGTTGTCCAGCACCTGCTGAATGCGCGCCTTATCGGCGTGCAGCGTCATTGCATCGCCACGCAATTCAAGTTGCAGGCCCTTCTGCTGTGCTGCCGACTGGTGCGATTCAATCACCAGCTGCGCAAGTTTCTTGAAGTCAAAGCTTTGTCGCTCCAATGCGTACGGATCAGCCTCAAGCTTTTGCAGCGTTTGCAAGTCGCGGAAGAGGCGCTGCATCCGTTCAGCTTGTCGGCGCATGGTCGCGTGCAGATCATCGCGCTGCTCGGGTGGCATCTGGTCGGCGATCTCGGCCAGCTCGAGGGTCGCTAAAATCGTGTGCAGCGGGTTGCGCAATTCGTGGGTGATGTCGGCATAAAACTGCTGTTGCCGCGCGTTGGCCGACTTCAGTTCTTCTGCATCGGCTCGCAGTTTAGCCGCCATATGGTTCAGCGCCTCAGCGAGTTTGCCGAATTCATCGGAACGCTTCAGCCGCAGTGTTTTCGAGGTTTCGCCGGCCGCAATGGCCTCCGCCCCAGTTTGCAGCTGCTTGATGGGCCGCGCCAGGTTTCTTGCGACTAACCAGCTGACGACCAGCACGATGCCCAGCGTCAAGAAGATGCCCGTGTAGATAATCCAGCGCACTTGCTCCACCACCGCATAGGTCGCCTCGCGACTCTGACTCAGCTGCACGAACCGCGAGCGGTTCTGGCTGTCCGGCACATGCGCGAACACATACAGCTCCTCACGCTCCTCTAGGTCAAGCAGATAGCGGCGCTTGCCACGTTCGGTCAGCTCGCGGTACCAGCCGGCCGGTACGGTCGCCAAATCCTGGCGCGGGAAGGCCGTGAGAAACGCACCTGCGCTGTCGAAAAGAGCCAACTGATAGTTGCTCGCTTCGCTGATGCGCTCTAGTTCTGGTTGCAAACGCTTGGGCGGCAGCTGCGCGATGGTCACGGCCATCCAATCGGCATCCTGCAGCATGTTGCGCTTGCCCTCGTCAATTAAGTAGTTGCGAATGAACAGGATAGAGTAGGCCGCGATGGTCATCACCCCCGCGATGATGAGCACCGTAAACACCAGCAGCAGTCGACGCTGAATACTCATGCCTCGGCGTAACTGGGGTTCATGCCGTAGCCCATCCCACGAAACGTCTTGATGAGTTTGCTGTGACGCTTACCCATTTTCAGCCGGATGTTCTTGATGTGCACATCGATCGTGCGGTCGAACACGGGCTTGTCCTCGTCCAGCTCCTCGAGCAATTCCTGGCGCTCGAAAACACGCTCAGGTTGGTTGGTCAGGCGGTGGAGCAGTCGGAACTCCGTGGCTGTCAGGTCGATATACTTCCCGTTTAGCCGCGCTTGTTTGCTGGCCAGATTCAACTCCAGCGGGCCATATTGAACGAGCGCCACCTTAGGTTCAGGCGCAGGGTTGTGCTGGTCGAGTTGCAAGCGCCGCACCAGTGACTCGACGTGCGCGAGCACGCGCTTCAGGCTGGCGGGCTTTGTGATGTAATCATCCGCCCCAGCTTGCAGGCCCTCGATTTCGTGGCGCTCCTGATCGCGTGCGGTTAGCAAAATGATCGGGAAGCGCGCCCCCTTTGGCTGCTGCCGAATCGCGGCCATCAGCTCGATACC
>CAZTEZ010000127.1:1715-8287 GCA_964611815.1 uncultured Bacteroidia bacterium
TCATGCGAGGCACCATCACATCAAAGATGCCGAGCGCAAAACGCGCGTCGCCCTCCTGCCAGGCCTGCCAGGCGCTTTCGCCATCGTGAAACACCTCCACGCCATAGCCGTGCACCTGCAGAAAGCCCGCCAGTAGCCGCGCAGCATCGGCCTCGTCTTCCAAGAGCAGGATGTTCAGCAAAGGAGCGTCAGTCATTGTTGACGATTGAGGTTCAGCGCTTTAGGATAGGTGGGCTTAAATGCGATTAGCCCTTACCGTACACACATTCAAGTGCATTGTAAGGGCTAAATTAAGGACTTTCGCGCCAATTCCGCTTAGCTGGCATCCGCCTCGAGGCGGTCCAGCAGCTTGCGGTTTTTCTCAAGCAGGGTGTTCTCCATCGAGAACGACTTTGAACGCTTACGACGAGCGATTTTCAGCTTTGCGCGGCGGCGATTCTTGTACTCTTTCTTGGTGAGCTTCTTAGGCATGGTGCTCTTATTTAAACGGACTGCGAAGTTACGGAAGATCGGGCGAATCGCGAAACCTTTCCGTCGGCTTTCTGCTTCTAAACTCGTAAATTCAGCGTACTCACGCAAAAGTTGGCGTGCTTTCAAACGTCTCTTTAACAAGATTACACTCAAGTTATGGCAGATCACACAGAACAAGTTTGGTTGATTACGGGCGCCTCACGCGGCATTGGTCGTGCATGTGCCGAAACGATGCTGAAAAATGGACGCAAAGTCGCGGCTACTGCGCGTAACCCCAAGGACTTAGACGCTTTGGTCGATGAGTTTGGCGACAACGTACTGGCGCTGGAGCACGACGTGAACAAGCCCGAGCATAACGAACGCGCTGTGGCTGAGACCGTCAACAAATTCGGTCGTCTGGATGCTCTGCTGAATAACGCGGGCTATGGCCTGCAGGGTGTCGTCGAAGAGGTGACGATGGACCAGGTGCGCCATCAGATGGAGACGAACTTCTTCGGCCTCACGCACTTGACGCAGCTGGCGCTGTCACACATGCGCCGTCAGCAGAGCGGGTACATCTTCAACATCGCGAGTGTTGCGGGTTTGCGTGGCTTCGGTGGCCTCTCGATTTACAACGCCTCAAAGTTCGCGGTGGTGGGGATGACAGAAGGCTTGGCACAGGAGGTCAAACCGCTGGGCATTAACGCCGTGGCTGTTGAGCCGGGGCCGTATCGCACGGATTGGGCCGGTGACTCGCTCATCAAATCCGAGTCGATGGAGAAGCAGCCTGAAGACTCGCCCTACGCCCATCTTAACTCGCGCGTGGACGGCAACCTGCGCAAAGTGGACCGCAAACAGCCGGGCGACCCTTACCAGATCGCCGAGGTGCTGATGAGCGCTGCCACCAAAGACGAGCTGCCCGTGCACATGCTGATGGGCGACGAGGCGAAAGACATGTGGGAGAACCAGCTCGAGACGTATCAGAAGACCAGCTTCTTCGACATTTTCCCGCACGACCGCCGCTCGGTTTAAGCGCCACACTGCGCCCGTTTTTGCTAACTTCGCAGCCGATCTAATTCGGTAAACTACATGGCACTCACCACATCCGGACTCGACTGGAAACGCATTCTGGCCTTCGGCGTCATCATCGCCTTTGCACTGATTCTCTTGCATGTGTTGCTGTACGCAACTGGCTCATTAGAAAGCATTTGGGGGCCGGTGAAGTCGATGCTGGCACAATACTTCGTAATGGTGGTGCTGGGTTTTGTTGCCGTTTCGTACATGAAGAAAAAACGGGAGGCGCCATTCGCCTTCTTCGACATTTTCATTCACGTGCTGGCCATCGCCATGATCATCCTGATCATTTACACCGCCTACGATTTCCTGTTCACCAAGCAAGTCGACCCGGATCTAAACGCCCGGATCACCGAGCTTCAAATCGCTGAGGCCGAGGCCACTCTGGAGGAGGCGCGTGAGATGGAAGCCGTGGGCGATACCATTCACTCAGAGGCCAGCAAGGAGCAAATGGAAGTGTTGATCAAAGAAGGCAGCAAAACCGTTAAAGATTTGCGCGCTAACCCGTCAACTTTCATCGATTTGTTGAGCGGTAACATCCGCTTTTTCATGCTCTTTTTCGGACTCATTTGGGGGATTATCCTCTCAGTCATTCACCGAGAAAAGGTCATCCAGAACTAACAGAAATCAGACTTTTTATGCTTCAACTCTCAAATATTCAACGCATTGCAGTGCTCGGTTCGGGTACGCTGGGCCATGGTATCGCGCTGGTGTTTGCGCAAAACGGCTACACGGTGCAGCTGTATGATCTGCAAGACGAGCAATTGGATGTTGCAGGCGAGCGCATCGAGCAGTTCACGGCTAAGTCGGTCGAAAAAGGCAAGCTGACTACTGATGAGCGCGAGGCAACTTTGGACCGTATTACCTACACGTCTGACCTGCAGGCGATTGACGCGCAATTCATTCTGGAAGCGGTCATCGAAAAACTGGACGTGAAACAGCAGCTGTTCGGCCAGCTTGCCGAGCGCCTGCCCGAGGCGGTGTTTGCGACGAACACCTCCTCGCTGTCCGTGACGGCCATTGCTGCCGGATTACCCAACCCCAGCCGCTGTGTGGGCATGCACTTTTTCAACCCGGCACCCATCATGAAGCTCGTGGAGGTCATCTCCACCGCCCAAACCACCGACTGGCTGACGGACCTGACCGTCGATCTCGCTGAAAAGTTGGGCAAAACGCCCGCACAAGTCGCGGATACCCCAGGTTTCATCGTCAACCGTGTCGCCCGCTTCTTTTACCTCGAAAGCCTGAAGCTCGCTGAAGAGCAAGTCGCTGATTTCGAGACGCTCGACCGACTGTTCAAGGCCACCGGCTTTCGTATGGGGCCCTTCCAGCTGATGGACCTCATCGGGGTGGAGGCCAACCACCGTGTCTCGCAGACGATGTACGACCAGATGATGGGCGAGCCGCGCTTTCAGCCCAGCCGTTTGCAGCAAAAACAGGCCGAGAGCGGCAACCACGGCCGCAAAACGGGGCGCGGTTTCTACGACTATTCTTGATTACGCGGTTCGTCACCCGGCTTGTCGCGTAAGAGATAGCCGAGGTCAATGCTACCCTGACGCCGCCAGAGGTTGTACACGAGCGCCAGGCCGACCGCAGCTTCCGCTGCTGCCACGATGATGACGATGAGTACCGCCAGATGCGCCTCTGTCGGGTCGGGCCACCGGCTGGCGACGCTCAAAAACGCGACATTTGCGCTGTTGAGCATCAGTTCGATGCCCATAATGGCCATCACCGCGTTGCGCCGGGTAATCAGCAGCACGATGCCACTGACAAGAAGTAGGAGGGCGAAGAGGAGGCTGAGGCTAGACATGTTGCTCGCGTTCAGGTTCACGCATAAAATACGCCGCGACCATCAGCGCTACCAGCAGCAGCACGCCCGCCCACTCGAACACCGGCAGATAATCTGTGAGCAGCGCCTGACCGAGTGTATTTGTAGACACAACTCGAGCTGATGTTGCCGTGGAAAAACCCGGCTCCAACATCGGCCAGAGCGCCCAAAGCAGCCCAAACAACAACGCAAGGCCCAATACCAAGGCGGGCAAGACGTTCGTAATGGGCGACTGCGGGGTTTTCAGGTGCAGGCCATAGCGACCGGTGAGCATGATGCCGAAAATCACGAGCACCAATATGCCGCCGATGTAAATGATGACTTGCGCTGCCCCAAGGAACGGGCTGCCCAGCAGCACAAACTGCGCCGCCACACTGAACAGCACGCCGAACAACCCAAATACCGCCCGAATCAAGCGTTGCGTACTCAGCAGCATACCAACGAACACCAGCCCGATAGCCAGAAACCCAAGATGGACATAAAGCTGCATCAGCCGGCGGGTTGATCTTTGTCCCCTGGCGTTTGCTCAGCCTGCTCTTTTTCAGCCTTGGCTTTGGCAGCAGCTTCTTTTTTGGCCTTGGCGGCGGCGAGGGCTTTCGCCTTGGCAGCTTTGCGTTCAGCCTCGTATTTGTCCCACTCCGCCTGTTTTTCAGCGGTTTCTGCCGGGCCCAGGTTGCCAAAGTGGTGGATGAAGTCTTCGCGGTCGGTGGTGCTGAAATCGTAGGACTTCGTCATAATGATGCACTCGGTGGGGCACACGACGGTGCACAGCCCGCAGTACATGCACTTGGCCATGTCGATGTCGAAAGTCGGGAAGTAGAACGACTTTTTGGAGCCGTCGGATGTCAGGCCGAGGTCGTCTTTCGTACGCACTTTTTCGATGGTGATGCAGTCAACCGGGCACACGCGGGCGCATTTGTCGCAGCCGATGCAGTCCTCGATTTCGGTGTACAGCCGGTAGCGCCCAGTGTCGGGCACGGGGATGCGCTGGCTGGGGTACTCGACCGTCACAGTGCCGCCTTGCTGGTCGAAGTAGTTCGGGTCCTGGATGTTACGCGGCTCTTCCTGGCCACTACTGCGCAAGTTGCGCCAGGTGAGACCCATGCCGCGGCGGGTGGTGCCCACGCCGCTTTTGATGGCTTTGCCGTAGTCTTTCAGACTCATATCAGCTCAGTTTTGACCGATTCGATTGACCTGTTTAGGGTTAAATTACTGCGTTTGCAGCTGCGATGCATACTGTTTGATGACATCCTGTACGCGGTCGAGGCGAATGGGCTTGCTCATGTAATCGTTCATACCAGCTTGTATGCAGCTTTCGCGATCGCCCGCCATGGCGGCGGCCGTCATCGCAATGATAACCGGCTGCGGACCGGAAGTGTTCGCACGAATGTTGCGCGTGGCCTCCAGGCCATCCATGCCCGGCATTTGCACGTCCATGAAAATGAGGTCGAACTGCTCGCTCTTCAGCTTTTCCAAAACCCCGTTGCCAGAGGCGACGAAGGTGGATTCGTAGCCCAAGCGTTGTAGCACTTTCTTGAGGAGGCGCTGGTTGATTGCGTTGTCTTCGGCAACGAGTATCCGGATAGGGAACTGCTGCGCCAGACTGCGGTCGAGGCGCAGGCTACCGCTCTCGCCAGCGGCGTGTTCCTGGGTTTCCGCGGCTTGAACGACCACCGTGAAGTGAAACTTGCTGCCCTCGTTTTGTCGGCTCTCCACCCAAATGCGCCCGCCGTGCAGCTCGACCAGGCTTTTTGAGATCGCCAGGCCAAGGCCGGTGCCGCCATACTTGCGGGTGTTGGACGCGTCCACCTGCGAGAACGGTTGGAACAGCTTACCCAGTGCCGATTGCGGGATACCGATACCAGTGTCTTCTACCGTGAAATGCAGCGTGAGGTGCTTGTTATCCGTCTTCAGCAGTTTGATGTGCGTATGAATGCTGCCGCTTTCTGTGAATTTCACCGCATTACCCAGCAGGTTGATCAACACCCGGCGCAGCTTGTCGGCATCGGCCATGATGAAATCTGGCACATCTTCCAGAATAGTATGTCCTAGTTTTAGCTTTTTCTCGCGTGCGCGTGGCGAGACCAGCCCGAATATATCGGCCAGCATCTTCGAGATACTCACCCGGTGGGTCTCCAGTTCTAACTTTTCGCGTTCGAGCTTCGAGAAATCGAGGATATCGTTTATCAGTGAAAGCAGGTTCTCGCCACTCCTGCGAATTAACTCCACAAGCTCCTGCTGTTCTTCGCTCAGGCTGGTTTCGGCCAGCAGGTTCGACATGCCCAGCACGCCGTTCATGGGTGTGCGGATTTCGTGGCTCATGGTGGCCAGGAAGTCCGTTTTGGCGCGGGTGGCCGCCTCGGCTTTTTCCTTGGCAGCTTCCAAGCGCTGCAATGTCTGCACCTGATCCTGTATATCCAATATAGTGCCAGCGATACCTTCGGGTTTGCCGTCGATTGAAATGCCTCGGCACACGCGCGTTTCGATCCAGCGATAACTGCCATCGCTGGTTTTAACACGCGCCGAAATTTCTTCCGATAAGTCACTCGTGTCGCTCAGTTGACGCAACACACCCTGGAGCTTGTGCAGGTCGTCGGGGTGAATGTAGTCCACGGCTTTGTGCCCCAGACACTCCCGAACGCTGAAACCGGTCAGCGTTTGCCAAGCGGGGCTGAGGAAGAGCCAGCGGCCTTTGGCATCGGTCTGGTAGAAAACTTCGTTGATCTGTTTGATGACCGAGCGGTACTGCTGTTGGCTGCGGCGCAGGGCGAGCTCCGTCGATTTCAAGGCTGTGACATCGCGGCCCACGGCGTGGTAGCGGATGATCTTGGAGCGGTCGTGGTTGAAAATCGCCCGAATCGACCATTGCGTCCAACGCTGGTCGCCACGGTGTGCAAACAGCTGGGCCTCCAGGAAAACGATGGGGTTGTCGGGGCTCAGGCTGTCCAGCTTTGGGTCGACAAGCTGGCGCATTTGCTCATCCATCAATTTGTTGACGGATACCCCCATCATGTCTTCGCGCGATCGTTTCATGATGCGGCAGGTGGCGTCGTTGACGAACGAGATGCGGCGCTGGCTGTCGGCCGTGATCAGCATCTCCGTCTGGTCCTCAACAAGCGAGCGGTATTTTTCTTCGCTGGTGATGATCTCCTGCAATGCCTTTTGGCGCTCGGTGGTGTCGCGCACAACGGCAATCACCTGGTTTTCAAACAGCGGTGTG
>CAZTEZ010000128.1:0-8264 GCA_964611815.1 uncultured Bacteroidia bacterium
GGCGATTTTCGCGGGCTTTCTGGCAGCACCCTGGCGCGCTAGAGAAAGGGTGCGCGATCATCGGTGGCCCGTGCTCCTCAGCCTGGCCTGGGTGGTGGCGGTGGGCGTTCAGCTCTTGTATTCAAACAACGCCGACGGCACGGCCCACCACCTGGGCTTGCAAATCGCAGGGCCGGTTTTTGTGCTGTTGCTCTGCATTGCGCCGCCCGATATGCGGGTACTCAATGCCCTCGTTTACACAGCGTTTCCCTTGCTATTGGTGAGCTTTATCGTCACTTCGGTGCGGCACTATTATGCACACGAAGAACGCCTGCTATATGAGCTCACTTGGTCGCACGCCATCCCGATTCTGTTTCCATGGCGCTCGCCCGAAGTGTTTCACGAGAGCGACATCTCGCACATCTACTTCTCGGTCTTCAGCGCAACGATGAGCGTCATTTTAATCTCAAGGCGCGCGTTTACGCCTGTTCGATGGACGGACTGGCGCTCCTGGAGTCTGGCTGTGCTGGACATCATCGTGATCCTGTCACTTGTCTACTACCTGCATCTGTTCGGCGAACGCACCGGGCTGATGGTGCTCTATGGTGGCCTCGCCCTCACCCTAACGTATGAGTTGGCAGTTCGCAGAAAACGCTTGGCGATACTGACGGTGATTGTAGCGCTTGCGATGAATGCCGGAGTGACTACTTATTATGTACTACCTGCTATAAAAGAGCGTGTTCGGCACACGACTAACGATTTGCTCAAAACTTTTGATGAAGAAGAAGTCAAGGACTGGTCCATTGGCCGCCGTTTTGGTGCCTGGCAGACTGGCTATCACTTGTTTCTGCAGCACCCGCTCATTGGCGTAGGCGATGGCGACATCCCGGATGAAATGCAGCGCCAATACCAGCAGGACGGGCGTTTTCTGGAGGAAAAAGAGCAGCTGAAACAACCGCATAACGAATACCTGCAGACCGCCGTTGGTGGAGGAATCGTCGGTTTGATGCTGCTGTTCGCCTTGCTCGGCTTGGCCTACCGGAAATCTGCCGACACTTTCGGTGGGCATTTTGCGGTTGCCTTTTTGGCCTGCATCATGCTGGCTTTCATCAGTGAGTCGATGCTGAGCAGGCAGGCGGGCGCGTATTTTTTCTGGCTATTCTGGGCGGTGTGTGTCGTTCAGTTGCCAGAAGCTAGTTCGCGTAGCGCTTCCACAAGCGCATCCAGCTGAGGCAAAGTCGAGTAGAAAGTCGGCGTCACCCGCACCCCGCGAAACCCCCGCCAGTCGATGGGCACCACATGGATGTGGTAGCGCTCCTCCAGCGCCTGCACCAGGTTTTCTGGCGTCCAACCATCGAGCGTAAACAGCGCCAGCGCGCCATACCATTCGCCCTTGAGTGTCGTGTGCAGTTTAAAACCAGTGATGTCGAGCGCCCGCTGCGTCAAGTAGCGGGTCAGGTAACTCAAGCGAGCTGTTTTGCGGTCTTGCCGCAGCGCCCGGTGGTATTCAATGGCGTGCAGAATGGCCAGCTCGGCGGCATAGGCGCGGGTGCCCTGGCCTTCGAACTTGCGTATGTCATCATCAGGGATATTCTTCTGCGGAAAAATCGGCACCAGGCGCTCAATATGCTCCCGTCGTAAGTACATCACCCCCGTACCGAAGGGCGCGTTGAGCCACTTCATCAAACTCGCCGCCCAGGCATCTACGCCCAAATCGTGCAGATCGACTGGGAACTGCGCACAGGCATGTGCGCCGTCGGCGATCACGAAGATACCGCGCTCGCGTGCAGCAGTGGTAATTTCTCGGATGGGCAGAATCTGGCCCGTCCAGTTCACCATGTGCATCAGCACCAGCACCTTGCAGTTCTCGGGCAAATGGTCGATGTAGTGCTGCGCGACCCCACCCGGGTCATCAGGCGCGATTTGCTCGTCGATCCAATGTAGCTGCACCCCACGTAGCTTCACGAGCGCATCTAGCGTTTCCTTCACGTTCACATAAGCACCCTGCGTAACTGCAATGACATCGCCCGGCTGCAACCCCAGCCCGTAAAGCACAAAATTGAGGCCCTCGGTCGTGTTGCGCACGATGGCAACCTCTTCAGCATCGGCGCCCACCTCCGCAGCCAGCGCGGTGCGTACGTGTTCGCGCTGTTCTTCCAACCGGAACCAGTTGTAGAAAGAGGGCGCGCGGTTAATGATTTGTGTTAGCTCAGCCTCAGCCTGTTGCACGGGTAACGGCTGGCTGCTGATACCACCGTAATTCAGGTTGGTGATTTCCGGGCTGGTGACATAATCTTGCCCCACAAGCGCCCAAAATCCTTCATGAGCAGCGCATTCTTCGGCACTTAAACTGCCATAACGTTGTAATGCCGTTCGCAAGCCTGCGCCCAAACTCTCGGGCAGCGAATAGGGCAGCGACCAGTGCTCAGCCACACCTCTGGTAGACGTTTTCATGTGAATATGTGTAAAAGCTGTGGTAACAAATTGCCGAAAACCGGGTTGAAAATGTAACTTCATAGCGAATCACAGCTATGCGCAAACTAGCCCTCTCTTTCGTATCGACGCTACTCTTCTCGCTGTTTTTCCTGCCGGGATTCGGTCAGCAGGTGCGGTTTGCCGAGACGTTTAACCCGCAGGGCGAGCTGCTGAATATCGACTCCGTCATCGCCTGGATGCCGCCCGAGAAGATCGTCGCCGTGCAATACACGCCCGGTCGGCGCATCAATACGGACACCCTGCACGTCATCGTGCGCGATTTTTACGGCACCGTCGGACGCTATTATATGAAGCGTACCAAAGATGGCCTGCGTGGCAACGCGCTCGTGCGCATCAAGGGCGACGGCATTTATCGTGTGTACGTCTACGACCCCAAATCTCGCCGCCAACCGCTGGCGTATGGCCGACTCTACATCCTCTCGACACAATTCATGACCATTCGCTCGCTCGTGGAGCACCAGCGAAAACTGCTGCTGGCCAAAGGCGAACTGCCCAGCCAGCGCCCCAAACCCACCCCGCAGCCACCTGACAACACACGCACCACCGCCGACAACACCCCGGACAAACAGCCTAAGGCCACTGAATCGCCCGTGATGAGCCGGGACCCAACAACAGAAAACGCCACTGAGGCGCAAGACAACACCGCTACGGGCGATGACCTCGACATGGGCACGGATGACTTTTTCGAGGATTTCGACGACGACTTTTCCGACTTCGACAGCTTCGATGAAAGTGGCGCTGTCGGCGAAGAGGACATCATGTCTGACTTCGGCGAGATTGAAGACGCGGCCGTGGGTTCTGACGTAGACGATATGATGGGCGATGACTTCGACGATTTCGACATGATGGACGAGGACTTCGAGTCCTTCGATGACATGGATGATGACTTCGATTTTGAAATCGACGACTTTTAATTGCGCTCAAGTGTCTGAATGCGAGCTATCTGTGAGATTAGGTGCGTAGACCCGATAAACTGCGTTGGCATTGCACACTTGAAAGCTTATTTTTGTTCTCGCAGCAGCCGCAACACCTGAACCGCGCCTATGAAACCACGCATCTGGCTATCTCCGCCCGAACAAACCGGTACCGAGCTTGAGCAGCTGAAAGAAGCGCTCGAAAGCAATTGGTTGGCCCCGGTGGGTCCCAAAATCGATGCCTTTGAGGAGATGGTGAAAACGCACGTTGGGCGCGAGGCCGCCGTGGCGCTCAACAGCGGCACATCCGCCATTCACCTCGCACTGCGCGAAGTGGGCGTGAAGCCCGGCGATACGGTGGTCTGCCCCACCCTGACGTATGTGGCCACCGCCAACCCGGTGCGCTACCTGGGTGCCGAGCCCATTTTCATTGATGCCGCCGCCAACGACTATCACATGGATGCCAGCCAGCTTGAACGCTGCCTGGCGGAATACTCGCGTGAAAAGAAGTTACCCAAAGCGGTCATCGTCGCGCACATTTATGGCCTAGCCGCCCCGATGAAGACCCTCGTGGAGGTCTGCGACCATTACGGCGTGCCAGTCATCGAAGATGCCGCCGAAGCGCTTGGCGTGCAGTTGGGCGAGAAGCAGACCGGCAGTTTCGGCCAGTTCAGCATTCTTTCGTTCAACGGTAACAAGTTGATTACCACTAGCTCAGGGGGTATGCTCCTGACGAACGATGTCGAAAAAGCAGACCATATTCGTGCCCTGGCGATGCAAGCCCGCATCGACAAGCTCGACTACCAGCACGCTGAACTCGGCTACAACTACCGTTTGAGCAACCTTTTGGCAGCGGTGGGCATCGCGCAGTTCAAGCACCTGGAAGAGAAAATCGAAGGCCGCCGCAAGGTCTACGAAGACTACCAGAAGCAGCTTGGCGATATCCCGGGCATCACTTTTATGCGCGAGCGCAACAAAACCCGCGCCACACGTTGGCTAACGACCATCCACATCGACGAAGAGGTCAGCGGTGTCTCTCGCGAAGTCGTGCAGCGCGCCCTGACGAGCAACAACATCGAATCGCGCCCGGTCTGGAAGCCGCTGCACATGCAGCCGCTTTACGAAGGCAGCACATTCTACGGCAACAACAACGCCGAGCACCATTTCAAAACGGGCCTCTGCCTGCCCTCGGGCAGCAATATGACGCCCGGCCAGTTCTCGCGCATCGTGAGCACGATTGAGGGTTGCTTCAAGAAGGTGATGTAGTTACGCCTTGAAAATCAGAGGGTTTTGCAGGACTTATCTTACCTGTATGTGTCTGCGAGTCCAGTTAGCCGAAATAGATATACAGGTAATACAAACCGGTGATTATGAACACACTACCGGCAATGATCCGCATCACTTTCTCGATGCGCTGAAACATATTGAATGTCCGGCCCACGAGTTTGGCACTATAAGCAATCAGATACGCGAAAACCATGACCGGCAAGCCGGTGCCAATAGCAAAAATGATGGGCAAATACAGCCCAGATGTACTGCTGACAGTCATCGGGATCAGAATACCAAAGTACAGTGCGCCGCTATAGGGGCAAAACGCCAGCGCAAACAGCACCCCAATCATCAAGGCGCCCAGCGGGCCGCTGAGTTTCAGGCGCTCGGTGACGAGGGTCGTGAGGTCGACCCCACCCGGTAGCTTGAGCGGAATGACGTTCAGCATCACCAGACCGACGAGTATCAGTATGGGCGCCAGAATGAGCTCGCCGCCTTGGGTCGTAAAACTCGCGATCTCGAACGCACTGGCACCGAAGTAAATGATCAGCCCGATGGTCATGTACGTGATCGCCCGCCCGAACACATACAATAGGCCACTAATCAGCACCATACGTTTGCTTTCGAGGTGCTTCGAAATATAAGCCGTGGCAGTGATGTTGGTGGCCAGCGGACAGGGGCTCACGGCCGTCAGCAGCCCGAGGGCGAAGGCCGCCAGCAGCGGGATATCTCGGTTTTGGGCCAGTTCGTTGATGAATTCCATGGTTTATCCTGGTCTTTATTACAGTTGGTGGGCTGACGCTGTCTTAAAATCAGACAGCTATAGGAGTGGATTTAGAGGCAAAAACGGGCAGTTATCGAAACCAGACGGTCTCGATTCAGGCTCAACATACCTTTTATAGGTCATAGAGCGGCTATTGCGAAATAGCCGCCCTGCAACGCTTAGCGGGCTTACTTGATTTTCTGATACGCGGTTTTCAGGTGGCGCTTGAACTTCGACTTGAAGCCAGTGGCATCGGATGCCAGCATGAACGCTTTTTCGGTGAAGTCTGCGTGGTAAACGCGCTTGCCCGACTTAAACGCCACCACATGCAGCGCCGTACCGAAGGCCTCGTACTTTTTGGCCATCGCCTGTTCTTTCGTGACATCCAGGAGTTTGTACTTGATCGCATCCGACTGAACGCCGTCTTTTTTCAGCTCTGCGACCGAAGCGCGGGCCAGCTTTTCGATTTTCACACAGGTCGCACAGCGGTGGGTCGCATGAAAATTCAGGATCTGCACCTGCGTGACGTTATCCGCAGCGCTGTCTGTGGTGGCATCGCTAGGGTTGTAGAAACCCAGACTGAGCGCGCCGACAATAACAAGCGCGGCGACTATAACGAGGGGTAAGGTTTTGGTTTTGAACATGGTATTTTGGGATTAAGGGTTCGGAGTAGTTGTTTTTTAATGGGAGGAAAATGGGGTATCGATTCAGTAGTAATCCTAAGTTGGAATCAAGACCAGGTCGTCGAGGAAAAGGTTGAAGAGTAGGCCTGAGACGATGATCAGCGCCGTAACGACCCCGAAGTAGATGGCAATCAGCCGCAGCTGCATGACTTTTTTTAGCAGTGTGGCCTCGGGTATCGACAGGCCAATCGTACCCATCATAAACGCAATGGCCGTACCAATTCCGACACCTTTCACGACCATCACATTCACGAGCGGCGCAATGGCGGCTGCATTAGAATAGATGGGCACACTCAGCACCACGCTAACAGGCACCACCCACCAGTCGCCAGCGCTCATGAATTGCTCGAAAAAGTTGTCGGGCACATACCCGTGCATGCCGGCGCCGATGGCGATACCGATCAGCACGTAAAGCACGACCCCTTTTACGATGCTTTTGGCCTCGGCAAAAATGCTGGGCCATTCGCGTTTCAGTTTGGCGAAGAAGCCCTCTTTGGGGGCGTCGTCGTGTTCGGCTTTCGCTTCGGTGCGCTTTTCGATGAGCTCCTGCACCCAGGGTGTGAGCGAGCGCTCCAGATTGAAGCGACTAAGTATCATGCCACCCAAGGCACCCAGAAGAATGCCACTAAGGGCATAGACGAGGGTCACTTTCCAACCAAAAAAGCCAATGAACAGCGCCAAAGCGATTTCGTTGACCAGCGGTGAGGTAATCAAAAATGCCAGCGTGACCCCCAGCGGAATGCCGCCCTGAACAAAACCGATAAACAACGGCACCGAAGAGCACGAGCAGAACGGTGTGATAGCCCCAAACAGGCTAGCCGAAAAGTACTCGAGGCCAAACAGCTTGTTGTTTTGTAGGAAGCCGCGCAAACGGCTGACCGGCAAAAACGCATTCACGACGCCCATCAACGTTACGATGACAAACAGCAGAATGAGAATCTTCACGCTATCGTACAGAAAGAAGTTGAGCGCTTTGCCGAAATGACTATCGGCGCTCAGCTCCAAAAGCTGATAGACCACAAGGTCTGCAAGGTATTGTAACCAGTCGAACATAAAAAAAGCTAGCGGGGGACTTAAGGATTGTGGGAAATAGAGGGCAGAAGTCAGGGGAGCGAGGGAACGAGCTCACCGAGTTGAGCAAGCTTCAAACTGAGCTGAAGCAGCCCTAAGGCAATTAAGCTGCGTTGCAACTCGCGTAGATCAGCCTGCCAACAAGGCTTCAACTTCTGCCTTAGTAGGAACGCGGCCTTTGATTTTCACGACCTCATCGACGACCACCGCCGGCGTGGACATAACGTCGTAGGTCATAATCGCCTGTATATCTTCGATCTTCTCCACACTAGCTTCTGTGCTGGTTTCACTGATCACGTCTTCGAGCAGTTTGATGGTCTGCTTGCATTTGGGGCAGCCGGTGCCGAGTACTTTGATGCTTTTCATAGTTGTTGTGCTTTTAGCTTATCGTAAAAATACGATTATAAAAGACAACATCAAAGTTTCACGTACTTTGGGCGCGCGCGGGTGTGATGCAGGTCACACCCACCGCTTAACCCATGTTCGCGCACGACAGGCCGTGACGCGAAAATTCGGGCATTTGTTTTCAGCGCGGCGAATAGATGCGTTCGGCGTTTTTAAGCAGTTCATCGCGCTCTAGAATCACGGTTTTCATTTGCGCTTTGGTGTACAGCGGCATCTGATCGGCGTAATGCGGCGAGTCTTCGTGGCCAGACGTGCCGTAGGGTACGATGGTTTCGAGACTTGAGAGGCCATTTTCGCCGAACTCCGCAAAGGCCGTGTAGGTGTCGCCCACCGAGCCGACGAGCTTGCCGTCGGGGCTACCGACCGGGTAAATCGCGCGTAGGCCTTCCGGCAAGCCATTCACAGGCAGGCAGTTGTCATCGCCGCGGCAAAGCATCTGGATCTTCCCCAGCGGCACCTTTACGGTGCCGAACTGTTTTTCAAGCTGCTTTTTCGCCATACGCAGCGCCGTGATCACATCCTCCTCCTCGGCGGTGTGGCCGTCTTCTAATCGGCCATAGCTGATGTGGTGCATGTTGCCCAAGTTCTGCATGGTCAGTAGGCTGATGGTGGCGGGTACGCTCGAGGTATCGCCGCTGGCATCCCAAGCCTGCAGCAGAGCGATTTCTTCGGCGAGGTCAGGGT
>CAZTEZ010000129.1:0-8248 GCA_964611815.1 uncultured Bacteroidia bacterium
CGCGTGGATGGCTGGATGCCATCGAAGTGGAATACGAAGCGCGCCTGGCACCTGCGGGTAGCTTTGCGAGCTTCCGCTTCCCGGCCGATTCTAACTCTGCCAGCCGTCGGCTGCAGTTCAGCGGGCTGAGCGGCCATGAGGTCTGGGAAGTCACCGAGCCGCATGCGATTGGTGCGCTGCCAGATGCCGGTGGGCAGCAATTCGACTTGCCTGCCGATCGCGAGCGCCAAGTGGTGGTCTTCAACCGCAGCGGCCTGCTCACGCCTGTGGCGTTTGGTGCGGTGGCCAATCAGAACCTGCACGCCCAGCCACAGGCAGACTACCTGATCGTGACGCACCCCGACTTCCTGCCCACTGCCGAGCGCCTGGCTGATTTCCACCGCCAGCGTTTCGGGCGAACGGTGAACATCGCGCGGGTCGACCAGGTCTACAACGAATTTGGCGCAGGCCGCACCGACCCCAGCGCTATTCGCGACTACGTGAAGATGTTCTACGACCGGGCCGGCTCGCCCGAAGATGCGCCCGAGCACCTACTGCTGTTTGGCGATGCCAGCTACGATCTGAAAGACGTGCAATTGCCCCGCTCGCACATCCCTACCTTCCAGTCCTGTGAATCGCTGCATACGCCTAGAGCTTACGCCAGCGACGACTTCTACACGTTTTTGGATGACAACGAAGGCACGTGGTACGAGAGCTTCGGCAACTGCCCCAACGACGCTCGCCATGGCAACCAGGAGGTGCACTACATGGACATCGCCGTCGGCCGACTGCCCGCGAACAACCTTGCGCAGGCTAACACAATGGTCGACAAAACCATACAATATGTAAGTGACCTAGAAAGCCGGGGCGATTGGCTCACAGAGACGCTCTTTATGTCGGATATTAAAATCAACCCCGGCGGGCCGGAGTGCATGCACCAGCGCGACAACGAAGACATGCTGGGCTATGTGTCTGAAATGGCGCCCTGCCTGAAGTTCAATCGCCTGCACATCGACACTTATTCGCCCGAGCAGCAAGCCGTGGGCTTGCGCTACCCCCAGGCGCAAGCCGATTTGATGCGCAATTTGAACAGCGGACAGCTGCTGGTGAACTACATGGGTCACGGTGGCGAGACCGGCCTATCGACGTACTTCCTGTTCGAGATGGACGAGATCGTGGGCCTGAAAAACACCGACCGCCTGGCGCACTGGGTGACGGCCACCTGCGAGTTCGGTCGCTACGACGACCCCGACCGCCGCTGCGGTGCCGAACAGCTGCTGCTCAACGAGCGCACCGGTGCGGTGTCGATCTTCACAGCCCTGCGTCCCGTGTACGTTTCGGGTAACAAGGTGATCACACAAGACTATCTGCAATCGCTGTTTGAGCAGTTGCCCGACGGCAGCTACCGCACGTTTGGCCAGGCGCAATCGCATGGCAAAAACAAGCGCTACAGTGGCAATCGCATTAACCACCGCTGCTTTTCGCTGCTGGGCGACCCTGGTATTCCGCTGCAGCTGCCCAAGCAAGACATCGTCGTGACGGCCATCAACAACAACCCTATTGACACCGCCAACCCCGACACCCTCAAGGCGCTCTCGCTCGTGACCATCGCCGGTGAGGTGCGCACGCCCGATGGGCAGCTCGATAGCAATTTTAATGGCGAGCTGTTCATCACGGTCTTCGATAAGCCCAAAGACTTGCCTTCGAAAAACTGTTCGCAGGTGTTCGAAGACCAGTCGGTGCGCCTGTTCAACGGCATCGTTGATGTGCAGAACGGCACGTATGAGCTGCAATTCGTGGTTCCGCTCGATATATCGTATGCTGTGGGCAAGGGGCGCATCACGATGTACGCCAACATGGGCGGTGAGGAGGCCTACGGCTGCACCGAAGATGTCATCATCTGTTGCACAGACGAGAACGCGAACTTCGATTCCGACCCCCCGCAGGTGGAGGTGATGATGGACGACGAGAACTGGATCGACGGCAGCTATGTCAGCAACACCCCGCTGCTGCTTGCGCTGTGTAGCGATGACCAGGGCATCAATACCACCGGCCTGGGTGTTGGGCGCGACCTGACGGCCCTGCTTAACAATGAGCGCGACGAGCCCATCATCCTCAATAACTTCTACAAAACCGAAAAAGGCAGCTACAACACCGGCCGCATCGAGTACCCGATGAACGAACTGGAGCCCGGGATGTATACCCTGGAAGTGAAAATCTGGGACGTGACGAACAACTCCGCGACCGACCAGACGACTTTCATCGTCGCCGACGACGCCAAGCTCGCACTCGAGGGTGTGCTGAACTTCCCCAACCCCTTCACCGAAAGCACCACCTTCCGCTTCAACCACAACCTGGCCGGTGAGGAGATCGTCGCCGACGTACTGATTTGCGACCAGCGCGGCCAGCGGGTGAAGCACATCCGCGAAGATTTCACGCCCACCAGCGCCATCAGCGACGACATTACCTGGGACGGCACCACCGACGCCGGCAACCCCATCACCAGCGGGGTGTATATCTACAAACTGCGCCTGACCGTGAAGGCCAGCGGTGAAGAGATTGGCGCGAGCAACCGCCTGGTGTACATTCGTCAGTAAACGCTTTGTTTCATCAGCCGCTGAGGTTTGCCAAAGGCTCGGGCTTCAGATTATACGCAATTCGTAACTTCAGCGTTAACATATACAGCGCCCCGCGAAAGGGCGCTGTGCTGTGTACGTAAGAACGGTTTAACCGCTTGCAATTCAGATGTATATGACCAAACGTATTCTCCTTTTGCTGCTGTTTGTTTCTGCCGGTGTGCTCGCCTGGGCCCAGCCCAACTACCTGCAGATGGGCATTCGGGAGCGCGACCCCGAGAAAAAACTGGAGTATTTCGATAAGGCCGTCGAGCAGGATAACTCCGACATCGCTTACATCTTGCGGGGCGAGACCTACATGAACCAGGGCAAAGTCAACGCCGCCATTCGTGATTTGCGAGCCGCGCAGGAAGCCAAGGCCAATTCACAGTTTCAGCTGCCCAAGCAAATCATTCCGGATTACCTCGCGCGCTGTTACTACCGCATCGGCAAATATGAAGAGTGTATCTCGAACGCCAACCAGGCGTATGCGCTGAAAAAGGATAACCTGGCTGTGCTCGAAGTACGAGGGCTGTCCTATCGAGCGCTAGAGAGCTACGACCTCGCCAAGAAGGACTTCCGGAAGATGATCGAAATTGACGAAAGCCTGCCCTACCCACACTATTACCTCTCGTTGACGTACTACGATCTCAATGACTTTGAGCAGGCGCTCGTGGAAGTCGAGAAGGCCATCAAAATTGAGCCCGGCAACGAGTACTATAAGGAGCGCAAAGGATTGATCTTGAATCGCCTCGGGCGAATCGAGGAAGCCTCCGAGATTTTGCTCGAAGGCGTGGAGGCCGACCAGAAGTCTCCCCGCGCGCTGTTCAATCTGGCGAACGTCTTTAAACAGAACGGCGACTACGAAACCGCCATCGTCTACTTCGACCAGGCCATCGGCATGCACGAAGAGCTGGCCAAAAAAGAGGCCCGCTATGAGCAGGAGCACCAGGAAGAGCTCTACGATATCTACATCGCCCGTGGCGAGGCCAATGAGTTTAACAAAGACTCAAAAGCCGCCCTGCGCGACTACTACGAAGCCAAACGCATCCGCGACGACCACCACCTGGTGTACGCGAAAATCGGCGGGCTGCAATCCACAGAGCGCAACTTCCGCGAGGCTATCGAAGCCTACGAGACCTGCTTCAAAATCAAGCCCGACTACACCTACGGCTGGGTGAATCTCGGTTTCTCGTACGGCGAGCTGAACAAACGCAAAGAGGCCGTGCGCACCTACAACCGAGCCTTGCGAATTGACGAAATCAGCGGTAAGGGACTGATCTATAATAATCGCGGCTTCTCTTATTTGGAGATGGGTGATTACGACAAAGCAAAGAAAGACCTGGAACAAGCGATTGCCGAAGACCCGGAAATTGCCATGTCGCACATCAGTCTGGGCGAGTATTACCACGAGGTGAAAGACTACAACAAGGCCATCGCAAAGTTTGACCACGCACTCAGCATGGAAAACCGCAGCGACCGCGAAACGCTTGTCGGCTACTACAAACGCGGGCTCTCGAAACTAAAAGCCGGTGACACACAGGCGGCCATCACAGATTTGATGAAATCCACTCGCGTTGAGCTGGACAAGGTAGAAGCCTCGGTCGTAGAATCCTGGGAGACGCTGGGCATCGCCTATTTCGAAAACGACGAGCTCTGCGAAGCGCGGCGTGCGCTCAAAAAGGCTGTGGAACTGAACCGCGCCACCCAATTCGACGACCTGAAAGAAGCGCAAACTTACCTGCTGAAAATCACCAAAAAGGACGCAACGCCCTGCAACTGATTTTGGGCATCTGACCCGCACTTGCCACCAACTGAACCCGCGAATTGAGCGGTTGAATCCCGCCGTCGGTACACTGACATTCTGACCTACGCCGCACCTGGCCCATTTTTTGTAACTTCATTCCACAAAACGCAACTCAACCATCAAGTGATTATGCGATTCACCAACATCTCTACGCTTACAACGCTCCTGCTCTTTGTCGCACTTTCGATGAGTGCACCTGTTTCCGCCCAAATCAACCAGCTCATTGAGTTCGAAGACGACTCGCACGATTTCGGCGAGATCAAAGAGATTGACGGCAATGGCGAACACAAGTTCATGTTCAAAAACACGAGCGACCAACCCGTTAAGCTCACTTACGTGAAAGCCTCCTGTGGTTGCACCGCGACGGACTATAGCAAAGAAGTGATCAAGCCCGGCGAAAGCGGCTACGTGAACGCCGTGTATCGCACCAAGCGTCGCCCTGGCAAGTTCAGCAAGGCCGTTACGGTGCGCGCTGCCACCGTCGACAATATCAATGAGGAAGGGAAGGCGAAAGACCTCGGCAAAGCACAGACTAAGGTACTGCGCTTCAATGGCAATGTAATTCCCAAGCCCTTGGGCCCGGAAGACAAGTACCCCTTCGAAATGGGCTGCCTGCGCCTTTCGACCAACCACATTTCAATGGGCCGTGTCGCGCACGAGTCTGAGGGTGTCAGCACCATGACGATCTACAATAGCTGCGACAAGCCTGTGAGCATCAAAGGCATGGAGTTCGACGGCAAGCACGTGACTTACGAAATCGACGGCCCCGAAACCCTCGAGAAACAGGGCGATACGACGGTCGTGAAAGTGACTTACGACGCTAAGCAAGTTGACGACTTCGGCTTCATTCACAGCTCGGGCAACCTGATGACCGACGACGCAGAGATGCCTGAAAAGCGCCTCTACGTCAGCGCGAACATCTTCGAAGATTTCAGCGCCCTCAGCCCCGAGGAGCTCGAAAACGCGCCCATACTGGAAGTCAGCGAGACCATGAAGGACTTCGGCCAGGTGGAGCAAGACGCCAAACTGACGCACACGTTTACGCTCACGAACAACGGCAAGCGCCCGCTGAAAATCCGCAAGCTGAAAACCAACTGCCCCTGCGTTACAACTGAAATGGACGGCATGGAAATTGCGCCGGGCAAATCGAAAGAGCTTGAGGTGACCTTCGACACGAAAGGCCGTCGCAGCTACACTGCTCAGAACGTGACGGTGATTTCGAACGACCCGAAGAACAGCTCTACACGCCTGATCTTGAAAGCCCAGGTGCAGCAGTAAGCTCATTGCGCTAGGCACCAACCTGCCGCAAACACATATCGACAAAAAGCGAAACGCCGACCACATTGGTTGGCGTTTTCGCATTCTCAACTCATCTCAACTCCAACTCGGCTGGATGCCTCCGAGCCGAGCGAAAAACAAAACTCACGTAGCAGATCGGTGCTGTGGGGCCAATCGCAGGTGCTCCAATCACCTGATGAAAACCTGATGCGGTTTTGCAGCCGTCCACAGCCTGCTGTCGGGACTTCTGTCAGCCGCCTTCTTCCGAAAGCGGGCCGCAAATATAGCAGAGCGGATTCGACTTCTCCAAACGTGTCCCCAAATATTTTCAGCAAAAGCTGGTAACTTGAGCCTATGCCACACATCCTGCACATGGACATGGATGCCTTCTTCGTGAGCTGCGAGGTGATTGAAGACCCCAGCTTGCGGGGCAAGCCCGTGATTATCGGCAGCAAAGAAGGCCGCGGCATCGTCTCGTCGTGCTCGTATGAAGCGCGGCAGTTTGGCGTGCACTCCGCGATGCCCGGTCGCAAAGCGGCCCAGCTGTGCCCCGATGGCATCTTCATCCGTGGGCGACATGGCCTGTATAGCGCTTATGCTGAGAAGGTTCGAGAGATTGTTCGGGAGGCGGTACCCGACGTGCAGTTCGCCAGCATCGACGAATTCTACTGCGATCTCACCGGCTTCGAGCGCTTCTACGGCGCGTGGGACTACGCCCAAAAGCTACGCCGGCGCATCACCTCCGAAACCGGCCTGCCCGTTTCGATGGGCCTTGCGCGCTCGAAGACCATCGCTAAAATGGCGACCAGCGCCGCCAAACCCAATGGCGAACGCTTCATTCGCCCAGGCGAGGAATACGATTTCCTGGCACCGTTGCCCATCAGCGACATTCCCGGCGTGGGGCCGAAGTTCACGGAAAAACTGAAGCAGCTAGGCCTGCATACCATCGAGCAGATTCTGAATTACGACCTCGAAACGCTCGAACACAAGTTCGGGAAGAGCGGCACATCGCTGTTCTACAAGCTGCACGGCGAGGGCGGCAGCTTCGGTGGCGAACGCGTGCGCAAGAGCATCGGCGTGGAGCGCACCCTGAGCGAGGACACCTTCGACGAAGATTATTTGCGCCGTCTGCTGCTGGGCATGGCCGAAAAGCTGGCGCATCAGCTGCGCACCAAACAGTTCACCAGCGGGTGTGTGAACGTCAAAATCCGCTACCATGACTTTACGACCTTCACCCGTCAGATGACCATCCCCTCCACCGCCGATGACCGTAACATTCACGCCGCGGCGGTGCGGCTGTTTTTCGACAACTGGAACCGCCGCAAGCCCATCCGGCTCGTCGGTATCCGCTGCACTAGCCTGACCCCCACCGCCGAGCAGGCCACGCTGTTCGACGACCGCGAGAAGAAGTCGAAGCTCAAGCAGGTTATGGACGAGCTGAAAACCAAGCACGGGCTGCAGTCGGTGCACCGGGCGGCGGCCACGTTGAACCGTCGGCCCAAAAACGAGCAGGACGCCAAGGGAAAAGATGGCTGAGGATCGTCAACAATGCCACTTGCAAAAACACCCGTAGCCGACTTGTAAAGCAGGTAGTTTGCGTTAACTTAGTTGCAAGACGCAGGTGGGGCCACCCGCCCTCTTCCTCCTACACGCTGTTGCTATTGTATGGTACTGGATTTCGAAAAACCCATCGTTGAACTGGAGACGAAACTCGAGGAGATGCGCCGCATCGCCCGCGAGAATGACGTGGACGTCAGTGCGTCCGTCACGGCCCTGGAGGAGAAGATCAACGAGCTGAAATCCAGTGTCTACGATAACCTCTCGCGCTGGCAGCGGGTGCAACTCGCGCGTCACCCCGACCGCCCCTACACCCAGGATTACATCGACAACATCTGCGATGAGTTCGTGGAGCTGCACGGCGACCGCATCAGGCGCGACGACCACGCTATCATTGCCGGATTGGGGAGCATCGACGACTACCGCGTGGCGATTATCGGCCACCAGAAAGGGCGCGACACCAAAAGCCGACAGTACCGCAACTTCGGCATGGCCAACCCCGAGGGCTATCGCAAGGCGCTGCGGGTGATGAAGTTGGCCGAAAAGTTTGGGCATCCCGTCGTGACACTGGTCGACACCCCTGGCGCTTACCCCGGCCTGGAAGCCGAGCAGCACGGCCAGGCCGAGGCCATCGCCCGCAACCTGCTGGAAATGGCGCGACTGACCGTGCCGGTCATTGTGTTCGTGATAGGCGAGGGCGCCGGTGTCGTCACGCTCGAGAGCCTTGACCACGCGCAGGCCCGCGGTGCGAGGATCTACGCGGAGGTCGTCGGCAACGGCATGATGTGCGACGCCCAGCACCTCACGGCCCCGCACACGGAGGGCCGCGGTGCGATCCAGGCGATGCGGATGGCGCTCCGGGAGGCAGGCATGAACCCGGAAGACGTCGACTACATCAATGCGCACGGGACGAGCACGCCCATCAACGATCCGTTCGAGACGAGGGCGATCAAGGCCACCTTCGGCGACTACGCGAAGAAGACCTCATCCTCATGGGGCGCGAGGCGATCGT
>CAZTEZ010000130.1:0-8234 GCA_964611815.1 uncultured Bacteroidia bacterium
GGGTGCTGGCGATGATCATCAACGAGGCGTATTGGATGCACACCGAAGGCGCTGCAACGCCCGAAGCCATCGACAGCGCGATGCTCATGGGCGTAAATTATCCCAAAGGCCCCTTCGCGTGGGCTGAGGAAATCGGTTTTGCGCATCTGGTAAAACTGCTGGAAGCGCTGCAAAGCGACGGGCAAGCCGCGCGCTACCCCATCGCCCCGGCGCTGAAACAGGCCGCACTTGCCGCACAAATCAAACTAAACGAGACCCGCTGACGTTAAACTCGCTGGTTATACGTTGGATTCAAATGGTAAAAATCCCCCGCATCGTGTATCAATCCAGCGTTTAGAACTGTTAAACACTGCTAATTCCCGGCACCCCAAATACGTCCAGCGTCACGCTGCTACTTATCTTTACGGACCATAAGCGATTCAATGGCAAACGATTCACAAGGTAACAAACCACCCAAGGGCGATAAGAAGCCACGCCCCACGGGCAACCTCTATTGGATTTACGGCATAATTCTGCTGTTCATCCTGTTCTCGTTTTTCTTTCTGCCCGACCGCAACAAGGGCCAGGAGAAAACCGCGAGTGAGGTGGAAGAGCTCGTAAAAGCAGACAAAGTCAAGCGCATCGTCGTGATCTCGAACGAGCGCAAGGCGGAAGTCTACCTCAAAGAAAAGGCTGAGAAAAAACAGGAGGACGGCCAGGCACCGGCGATTTTTGTATCGAACTCGCCCGACTACTTCTACACCTTCGGCGACCTGGGCCAGACCCAGGAAACGCTCAACGAGTGGAAAAAAGAATACGGTTTCGAAGAATGGAAATTCGAGGAGCGCACCGACTGGCTGGGCCCCATCCTGCAGATCCTGCTGCCGATCGGCATCCTGGTTGCCATCTGGATTTTCTTCATGCGCCGCATGAGCGGTGGCATGGGCGGCTCGCAAATCTTTAACGTCGGCAAGAGCAAAGCCCTGCTGCACGACAAGGAAAACCGCCCGCAGGTGACCTTCAAAGACGTTGCCGGCCTCGACGAGGCCAAGCAGGAGGTCGTGGAGGTCGTTGACTTCCTGAAAAACCCGGGCAAGTTCACCAAACTCGGCGGGCATATTCCCAAAGGTGTGCTGCTGGTTGGCCCTCCCGGTACGGGTAAAACACTGCTGGCCAAAGCCGTAGCCGGCGAGGCAGGCGTACCTTTCTTTTCGCTGAGTGGTTCCGATTTCGTCGAGATGTTCGTCGGTGTTGGTGCAGCGCGGGTGCGCGACTTGTTCAAACAGGCCAAAGAGAAAGCACCCTGCATCATTTTCATCGACGAAATTGATGCCATCGGCCGTTCGCGTGGGCGATCTAGCATGACTGGCGGCAACGACGAGCGCGAAAACACGCTCAACCAGCTGCTCGTCGAGATGGACGGATTTGGCTCGGATACCGGCGTCATTATCATCGCCGCCACCAACCGCGCCGATGTACTCGACCAGGCCCTGCAACGCCCGGGCCGTTTCGACCGCACGATTGCCGTCGACCGCCCCGACTTACGCGAGCGCGAGGCCATCTTCAAAGTGCACCTCAAAAACATCAAGCTCGCCGAAGAGGTGAGTGCCGCCACGCTCGCCACCCAAACGCCGGGCATGGTTGGTGCGGATATCATGAACGTCTGCAACGAAGCCGCGCTCATTGCTGCGCGCAAAGACAAAACGGCCGTCGACATGCAGGACTTCCAGGATGCGATTGACCGCAGCATCGGTGGCCTGGAGAAGAAGAACAAGATCATTTCGCCAGAGGAGAAGAAAATCATCGCCTACCACGAGGCCGGTCACGCGGTGGTCGGCTGGTTTGCCAAGCACGCCGACCCGCTGGTGAAAGTGTCGATCATCCCTCGGGGTGTGGCCGCGTTGGGCTATGCACAGTACCTGCCCAAAGACCAGTACCTGTACACGAACGAGCAGCTCCGCGACCGCATGATGATGACGCTCGGTGGGCGCGCTGCTGAGGAGCAGATTTTCGGCGAAATCTCGACCGGCGCGCAGAACGACCTTGAGCGTGTCACGAGCATGGCCTATTCGATGGTTGCCATCTACGGTATGACGGATAAAGTGGGCAACGTTTCTTATCGAGAGGGCCTGAGTGGCGAAATGAGCTTCACCAAGCCCTACTCCGAAGACCTCGCCCGCCGGATCGACGAAGAAGCGCTAGGCATCATCCGCGACGCGTATGAGGGCACCCGCAACCTCTTGCGCGAACGCGCCGAGGAGCTCGAGAAAGTTGCCCAGGCGCTGCTGGAGCACGAAGTCATTATGCAGGAAGACCTCGTGAAGCTGATCGGCGAGCGCCCGCATGGTATCCCGCAAGAAAAGCTCAAGCCCAGCTCAGAAAACAGCAACGGCTCCGCACTGCCCTCGCCCAACAAGCAAACCGGCGAAGAAGCACAGGCCAAACCGGAGTCCGATTCGGATGCCGATGCCAGTTCCGCAGAGGCCACTTCTGACGCCTAAGCTCACTGAATAGCGATGGCGGGCAACGTGTATATCGTCTCGGATGCGCACCTGGGAGCGCCCGATTCCGCCTCCAGCCGACAGCGTGAGCGCCTGCTCGTCGATTGGCTCGACACAATCGCGCCCGATGCAGCGGAGATCATCCTGCTGGGCGATCTCTTTGACTTCTGGTTCGAATGGCGCCACGTGGTGCCCAAGGGTTACGTGCGATTGCTCGGCAAACTTGCCGAACTGACCGACAGCGGCTTGAAAATCACCGCTTTTGCCGGCAACCATGACCTTTGGTATCGTGACTACTTTAAGGACGAGCTAGGCATTCCGGTGCACCACGGACCGGTGTCTCGCGAGTGGTTTGGCAAGCGCTACTACCTGGCCCACGGCGATGGGCTGGGGCCCGGCCAGCGGGGCTACAAGTTCATGAAGGCCGTGTTTACCAACCGCCTAGCACACTGGCTGTTCTCGCGGCTCATCCACCCCAGCTTTGCCGTAAAGCTCGCAACGGCCAGCTCCAAAGCCAGCCGACAGGCTCATGCAGAGTTTGATGACATCGACAAAGGTCCGCAGGAGTATCTATACCAATACGTGCGCGATCGCATCGCAGACGGTGATTCGCATGACTATTTCGTCTTCGGCCACCGCCACCTGCCCAACCACATGCAGATGAGCGCGTCGCAAGAGCTGCTCGTGCTGGGCGATTGGATCCGGCAATTCACGTATATTGAAATAAGCGCGGACGGCCCGCGTTTGATGCGATATGTTCCCGATGCTGACCCGCTGCCTGTGTTTACTGCTCCTCGCGACCCTCTCGAGCACTTCGCTAGTTTGGGCGCAGAGCGTTAATAAGCTGCTGGACAGCCAGCAAGTTGACCCCACCGCTTACGACCAACAGCGTCGCCAAACCCAATCGAGCAGTGCCATTCAGCTCGACACCCTACTCACGCTCGACCACCCCGCCGACCGGGTGTTCGTCGACGAAGAAGGCAGCATTTTTATCACCGACCTCGAAAACGCGCGTATCTACAAATACCTCAAGCTCTTCGACTACGACTCCGTGCTCTACATGGGTGGGCAAAGCCTGGGAGAAGAGGGCCTGCTGGAGCCCGTGAAAGTCGCCACGCCCAACCGCCAGGCGGTGTATGTGTTTGACGAGGGCAACCGCAACATTTTGATGCTCCAGCCCAACCTGCGGGTCATTCGCAGCTGGGACTTCTTTGATATCACGCTGATGACGCAGACCGGGCGTGAGATCACGATCAACCCGAAATCCTTCGACGTCTCACGCACCGACGAGCTGTTCGTGCTCAACCGCGACGACAACCACATCTACAAAATCGACCGTTTCAGTAACTACCGCCTCGATTTCGGTGGCAGCACCTATGGCGAGGGCAGCCTGCAGAGCCCGGACAATATTTTCCTCAGTCGCGACAACAAAGTGTTTGCGACTGACACCCTGTCGCAGGAAGTCAGCGTTTTTGACAACTTCGGCACGTTTATCGAGCGATTACGCGCGCCAAAAGACTTCCAGTGGCGCCAATTCGCCGAACTGGAGCGGTATTTGTTCTATATTCGCAGAGAAGCGCCACAAATTTTAGCCGAACGCCGCCCCGATGGCAGCGTCTCGCGGCTGAATCTCGCCCTCGCGCCCGGCCGTTTCGACTGCTTTGCCCACAGCAAGGCGCTGTATTTTCTCCAGAACAAGACGGTGATGCGTTTGCAACTCAACCGACTGCAACGCCCCTGACCGTCATTTTGTTATAACGCCCAAAGGACCACATGTTCGAACGCCTCAAAAATATCGAAGCCCGCTTTGAAGAAGTAAAGCAACTGTTGACTCAGCCGGACGTACTGAGCGACAACAAGCGCATGGCGCAGCTCAGCAAAGAATACAAGGACCTGGAGAAAATCGTGAAGGCCTCGCACGCGTATCAGCGCACCAAAGAACAACTCGAGAGTGCCAAGGATGTGTTTCAGAATGAAGACGACCAGGATTTCCGGGAGCTGGCACGCGAGGAAATGAACGAGCTGGAGCCCAAGCTGGAGCAGCAGGAAGAAGACCTAAAGCAGTTGCTCGTGCCCAAAGACCCGGAAGACAGTATGAACGTCATTATGGAAATTCGCGCGGGTGCAGGTGGCGATGAAGCCGCGCTGTTCGCCGGCGATTTGTTCCGCATGTACGAGCGCTATTGCGAGTCGATGGGCTGGAAGATGAGTGTGACGGATGTCAACGAAGGTACTTCCGGTGGCTTCAAAGAGATTGTCGCGAGCATTGAGGGCGAAGATGCGTTTGGCTCACTCAAATACGAATCTGGCGTGCACCGTGTGCAGCGGGTGCCGGAGACCGAAACCCAGGGCCGTGTGCACACATCGGCTACCAGTGTCGTCATGATGCCGGAGCCGGAGGAGTTTGAGTTCGAGCTGCAAGAAAAAGACCTGCGCATCGACCGCTTCTGCGCGTCCGGCAACGGTGGGCAAAGCGTGAACACAACCTACTCGGCCGTGCGTCTGACGCACATCCCGACAGGCACGGTGGTCTCGATGCAAAACGAGCGCTCGCAGATCAAGAACCTGGCGCTGGCCAAGAAGATCATGACCGCGCGTATCTACGAGCTGGAGATGAAAAAGCGCCAGAGTGAGGCCGATGCCACGCGTCGCTCGATCGTATCGACGGGCGACCGCTCGGCGAAAATCCGCACCTACAACTTCCCGCAGAGCCGCGTGACGGATCACCGCATCAACAAAACCGAGCACAACCTCTCGCAGGTGCTCGACGGCCCCGGCCTCGGCGGCTTCCTGGAAGCACTGAGGTTGGCCGACAACGCCGCCAAACTCGCCGGCGAAGAACAGCTGGCCTAACCGGTTTCGAAGAGCTTAGAATTCGAGTGAGCGTTGCGGATCCTCCAGCAACTTCAGTAGCTTTTGCACCGCTTTTGGCAGGGCATAAGCACTTAATTTTCCTTCCGGTATTTTCTCAAATGTTGAAGTGTCTATCTCGTTGGGCAGATCGCCTATCTGACACGAGAAGAACTGAATGTGCATCCTGAAGTGGGTGAACTCATGCTTGAGTGTGCCGACCAAACGCGCCCCCTCCGGCTTAACCGACTGACGTTCAACTTCAATGTTGGGCAGCTCCCAGAGGTTTTTCCAGAAGCTCGACTCATCGCGTCGGCGCAGAAGGACGCCTTCGTCTGTTTCGACCCAAAAGAACTGGTACCAGCGTTCGCCGCGCTTCATCTTCTTGGCTTTCACGGGGTAAGCATCGACTTTGCCCTCAGCATAGGCCACGCAATCTGGCTGCATCGGACAAACGCCGCAGTCCGGGTTCTTCGGCGTGCAGAGCGTGGCACCGAAGTCCATGATGGCGTGGTTGTACGCATCTGGCTGATCTTCAGCCAACAAATCATCAGCAATTTGCTGGTAATGTGATTTTCCCGTTGTGGTGTCAATCGGCGTGTCATCGCCCAGATAACGCGCCAACACGCGGTAGACATTGCCATCAACAACAGCCACCGGTCGCTTGAACGCGAAAGCGGCGATTGCTCGGGCAGTGTAAGGCCCGATGCCGGGCAACTTGAGTAGTTCAGCTACCGTATCCGGCAGGCTGCCAGCATGTTCAGCAACCACTTGTTTAGCAGCCTTATGCAGGTTTTTCGCCCGGGAATAGTAGCCCAGGCCCTCCCAGGCTTTCATCAGATCGTCGAGCGGCGCGCTGGCTAATGCAGACACGTTTGGGAAAAGCTCGCAGAAGCGCTCGTAGTATTGCCAGCCCTGTTTAACCTGCGTTTGCTGCAAGATAACCTCCGAGAGCCAGATTTTGTAGGGGTCGTCGATGTCTCGCCAAGGCAAGTCGCGACCGTGCTCGGCATACCAGCTTAGCAGACGTTCTGAAAAATTTAGTGCCATAGACCCGGGAAAAGGCGCTTAACAGCTTTCATATTACATCTAAAGCCTTAAATTTGCACTCTGTTTTCACCCCAAAAACTTAACACACGTGACTAAAGCAGAGATTGTTGCCAAAATTGCTTCGAGCACCGGGCTCGATAAAGGAGATGTACTCGCTACGCTGGAGGCCTTTTTTAAGGTCGTCAAGAGTACCATGGCCGATGGTGAGAACATCTACATCCGCGGCTTCGGTAGTTTCGTACTTAAGAAACGTGCTCGAAAAATGGCCCGTATCATCTCGAAGAACAAACCCATCGTCATCGAAGAACATTTCATTCCTTCGTTCAAGCCTTCAAAAATGTTTGTGAACAAGGTGAAGGAGAGCGAAGACGTCAAAAAGCTGTTGAAAGAGGAAGACTAAGTCTCGGCCATCTGCCGTTTCGTGTGTCTACCTCACCTTGCTTCCTGACACTGCCTACGCTTTAACCTGCACGTTTTTAACGACTTAGCTCCAAAAAACAGGTTCTTGATGGAATGATCGACCAAGAGCTGACGTTTTATTAGTAGTTAGCCGACAAACGCTTGCCTATGCGCATTTCTTTCGTACAACTTGGGGTCCTCGGCCTTGGCCTCGCTACTTTTGTGGCCCTGTTGCTAGCACCCCGAACTGTACTGGAAGACGATGCGCAAACCGATACGAACGCTGCACCTGAAAGCAGTGAGACAGCTGCTGCCAATCCCGAGATGACCGGCCAAATGCCGGCCTTTGATGCAGAAAGCGTACCGCTTGAGCTGCCTGAAATCGCCTTGAGCGATGAGCAGCGCGGCGAGATCAACGGCCTGTTGGTGCAATACGAAAAAAGCACCACCGATGCCGAAAAGACGCGCTTATTGCGCGAGATCGCCGATTGGTACGCTGCAAATGCGTTTTGGGGTTATGCCGGGCGATACCGGCAGTTGCTGGCCGAACAAACGCAGGACACCAGCCTGTTTCTTACGGCAGCGCAGCATTTCACAAAAGCTGCCAACGCCGCTGATCGTCAGCAAGATGTGCAGCTAAAAAACAGCGTGAATGCGGCTGCAATTCGCAACTATAACACGTATCTTGCCGCTAACCCGAATGATCGGCAAACGCTAATCGCTTTAGCGGTGCGCGAAGTGAATTCACCGATGCCCATGAGTGGCATCTTCAAGCTTCGCGATATCGTTGAAGCAGACCCCGATAATTACGAAGCGAATTTGCAGCTCGGGAATTTCTCGGTTCGGACCAACCAACTCGAGAAAGCCGAGCAACGCTATCGCGCCGCAATTAACGGTAAACCAGAAGACTTTGAAGCGCACTTGCGTCTGGGGTTGCTGTTGCAAGAGATGCCTGGAAGGGCTCAGCAAGCACAGCAACTGTTGCAAGCCGCGCGAACCTACGCTGCCTCTGACGAGGAGCGCGAACGGCTCGATGCCGCTCTCCGTTCTCGTCAATCGCAGTGATTTTTGAACCATAAAACAACACGACTATGCCAAGTGGAAAGAAAAGAAAACGCCATAAGATGTCAACGCACAAGCGTAAGAAGCGCATGCGCAAAAACCGACACAAGAAGAAGTAAGCCACGGCTGAACCTTTAACCCTAAGCGGTGCCGCAACCTGGAAACGGGTTGGGGCATTCGCCGTTTAGATAAAGTAGTTTAGCGTCAACCTGTTGTGCAGCGGCATTCAGCCGCACTTTATGCACTCAGCTTGCACCTAAAACTTATAAATCGTGGCAAACGACCTTGTAGTCAGTAGCACCGAAGAGGGGCTACAGATTGCGGTACTGGAGAATCGACGGCTCGTAGAGCTGCAGATTGAGCCCAAAAACAACGACTTCGCCGTCGGGGATA
>CAZTEZ010000131.1:0-8213 GCA_964611815.1 uncultured Bacteroidia bacterium
CGCCATTTATTTGGATTGCGGCTACAAAGCCACGCGGCGCTTCATCGAGCGGCGCATACTCGGTATTCATCTCGATCTCGACGAGCTCGCCGATACCAACGAGAACTACAAAAGCCAGTTGATGGAGTACATCCAGAAGGAAAAACTACCCATGGTGGAGTACGAACTGGTGAGCGAGGAGTTGGACAACGACCGCCGCACCTTCCATGTTGTGGCCAAAATCGGCGAGCAAAAGCTGGGCGAAGGCATGGCCCCTAAAAAGAAGGCTGCAGAGCAAATGGCGAGCGAGCAAGCGTTAATTAATCTTAACGTTATCTCCTCCTAAACTTCGGCTGGCACTTTTAGGGTGCAAACTTCGGTTATACAGTCGAACCCCGCTTCAAATGCCTATCCTATTCTTACTTATCGTCATCGCTGTCTTTTTGGGCATTGATGTTTATGCCTATCAGGCACTTAAAACGCTCACCCGCCGGGTGCAGCGCAGGCCGCTGCGTCGGCTGATGCACGGGCTGTATTGGGGCAGCACGATCGCACTGGCACTCGTAATTCTCGTCGGCATCATTCGCATTCCGGCTTTGCGTCACCAAGGCGATGGCGGCGCGGGCTATATTTCTGCGATTATGGGCGGGTTTATTTTGGTGTATGTACCGAAGTTGTTCGTCGCGCTGTTCATGTTAATCGACGACGCACGTCGCGGAATTCTGAAATTGCGCCAGCTGACAGCCTCACAGCCTACCACAACAAGCCCGGCAGAATCAAAAGGCACTGACCAGAAAGCAGTTATTAGCGCGTCTCAAGACGCGTCGGATAAAATCTCTCGGAGCGAGTTTCTCGCCAAAGCCGGGCTCATCACCGCCGCTGTGCCGTTTTTCACGATCATCCGTGGCATCACAGACGGGCGCTACAACTACCAACTCTTCGAGCGCACGATTCCGATCAAAGGTCTGCCCCTGGCGTTCGAGGCCCTTCGTATCGTACAGCTCAGCGACATCCACACCGGCAGTTTCGACAACAAAGATGCGGTCGTGCGCGGTATCCGCATGGCCATGCAGCAAAAGCCGGATGTGCTGCTCTTCACGGGCGATATCGTCAACAATCTGGCTTCCGAACTCGAAGGCTGGATGGAGATTTATCATGAGTTGCAGGCACCAATGGGCACGTTTGCGGTGCTTGGCAATCACGATTACGGCGATTATATCCGAGATTGGCCCACTCCTAATGGTCGCGAGAAAAACCTGAACCAGCTCTTGGACTACGAGCGCCAAATCGGTTTCAACTTGCTGATGAACGAGCATGTTTATCTGGAAAAAGGCGGACAGAAACTCGCGCTGGTGGGCATCGAAAACTGGGGGCGCCCGCCTTTCCCGCAGTACGGCGATCTGGACAAAGCCAGTGCGGGTTTGAGCAAAGAAGAGCCCAAGATTCTGCTCTCGCACGACCCCACCAGTTTCGACGACCTCGTCGTGCCACACGAGAAGGACTTTCACCTGACGCTCAGCGGGCACACGCACGGCTTCCAGCTCGGCATCGAAACCGGCGACTTCCGCTGGAGCCCCGTGCAACTGCGTTACGACCGCTGGGCCGATCACTACCACGTTGGCCACCAGCACCTGTACGTGAACCGTGGCTACGGGTTCATCGGATTTCCCGGACGTATCGGCATCCTGCCCGAAATCGCGGTGTTAACTTTGCAGCGCGCATAGCAACGCCCCCGTTTGCCGGGCGTTCGATAAAGCCGCTTACACATGACGGTGACGCCTTGGTTTTTCGTGGTTCTGTTCCTGCTACTCGGCTTGTGGTCGATCGTGGAGTTGCATTACCTGAAACTCGGGCTCACTCGATTGCTCTCCCCGACGCCCGCCAATTTACGAAACGTCCGCATTATTCGTTTGTGTTGCGGGGTCGTGATGGCGGCAGGCATCATCGCTACCGTACTTTGGGCTTTTTTTCGCGGAACAGCGTTTTTCGACAGCCTCTATATTGCCGTGATGCCCTTTTACGGTGTCCTACATGGCATACTGACTGTATTCGCGGGTTTTGTTGTTCTGCACCGATTTTTTAACCGTCGCGCGAACCAACCGACGGAGTTCTCGCAAGAAGAGGAAGCAGACGAAGACTTAAACACAAGCAGGCGCGATTTTTTACTAAAAACCGGTGCGCTTCTGTCTACAGCGCCTGCCATCATTGGCGGGTATAGCGTTCTGGTCGGGCGCGATGATTTCCAGTTGCGCGAGGTCGAGATTCGCTCCAAACGCATACCAGCGGCGTTCGACGGGTTCCGAATCCTGCAGTTTTCAGACCTGCATATCGGTAGCTTTCAAAACCAACATGAAATCCTAAAAGGCTTTGATTTGATACAGGCTGCTGAAGCCGATCTGATAGTTTTCACTGGCGATTGGGTGAATTCGCAACCCAAAGAAATGGCCAGATTCGAGCATATTTTCGCAGATTTATACGCTCCATTTGGCAAGTACGCCTGCCTGGGTAATCATGACTACGGCATCTATTTGCCGGTAATGGCTGATGTGGATGCCGAGACGAACTTCCGCAACATTAAGGCGATGATTGACCGGATGGGGTTTCGTTTATTGCAAAATGCGAACGTACGACTGGAGCAAAACGAGCAGGCAATTGCCCTGATTGGGGTTGATTTTTACGGCAAGCCTGAAACCTACCCGCCTGATCTGCAGCTCGCTACCGACGGCTTGTCATCTGAAACCTTCAAAGTCATGCTCTCACACAACCCCAATCACTGGCGGGCAGAAGTCTTGGATCACCCCTCTAAAATCGACTTGATGCTCGCTGGGCATACGCATGGCATGCAATTCGGCATAGATACACAGCGGCTGCGCTGGAGCCCGGTGCAGGCGCTGTTCAGCGAGTGGGCGGATTTGTATCAGGAAAAAGAACAATTCCTGTATGTCAACCGCGGTTTCGGCTACGTATTTTTTCCGGGTCGCTTTGGTGTGCTGCCCGAAATTACGGTCTTGACGCTGCGCCGCGCATCGTAGCGGGGGTGGGGCAGTTGTTCGCGCAATCTACCGTAACTTAGCGTGCAATGTTGCAACGCCTGACTGTCCGAAATTTTGCGCTCATCCGGGAGGTGGACCTCGAGTTCGCGCCAGGACTCAACTTGCTGACCGGTGAAACCGGCGCGGGTAAATCGCTTTTGGTGGGGGCCATCGGGCTGATTTTGGGCCGTCGTGCAGACACGTCTGTCCTGTTGAAAGACGACGAAAAGTGCCTGGTGGAGGCGGTGTTTAAACTGCCGAAGCAGTCGGCAGTGCGCGCGCTTTTGGAGAGCGAAGAGATTGACGTCGAGGACGATCAGCTCTTCATCCGGCGCATCATTCAGCCGAGCGGGAAATCGCGCGCGTTCGTGAACGACCTGCCTGTCACGCTGCCGATTCTGCGCGAAATCAGCGGGCAGATGGTCGAGCTCCACGGCCAGCACGAGGGCCAGCGCCTGGTGGACCCGGAGGTGCAGCTGGAACTACTCGACGCTTACGCCGGCGTGCAGGCTGAACGCCAGGCTTTTGGCAATCAACTCAGCGAATTGCGCAAGCTTGAGCGGGAGATTGCCAGCTTGAAAAAGCAGGCCGCCGAGGCCAAGCAGCAGGAAGATTTCTTGCGTTTTCAGGTCGAAGAGCTGGATGCGGCGAAACTGGAAGCCGGTGAGGATGAGCAGCTTGAGCAGGAATTTGAACTCCTGGAAAACGCTGAGGGCGTACAGCAGACGCTCGCCCAGGTCGTGCAACAGTTGGAGCACGACGAGCAGCAGAGCCTCATCGCCCAGCTCACAGAACTGGAGCGCTTGCTGGAGCCTTCGGCCAAGTTGAAGCCCAGCATTCACACCCAACTGGAGGCGCTGCAAAATGCGCGATATAACCTTGAAGAAGCTGCACGCGAGTTGGAGCGGGAGTCTGAAAGCGTAGAGCTGGACCCCGAGCGGCTCGAAACCGTGCGCACCCGCCTGGATGTACTCAACCGCCTGAAGACCAAATACCGCGTTAAAACCAGCGATGAGCTCATCGAAAAGCATGCCGAGCTGGACGAGCAGTTGCAGGCGATTTCGGGTGCAGAGGCCCGCACGGAAGAACTGGAGCACAGCGCCGCCGCTGCACGCGAAAGTCTGGTGCAGTTAGGGCTGCAACTAGAAACCGCCCGACAAGCCGTCGCGCAGGAGCTTTCAGACAAGATACTAGCGCGCTTGACGGCCGTGGGCCTGCCGGAGAGCCAGATTGAGTTGCGCATCGAACGCCTGCCCGCTTCGGGTGCAGCGCTTGAGCTACCCGAGGACGAGTCGGTCGGCATTGAGGCGACTGGCTTCAATCAGCTCAACTTCTTGATATCGACGAACAAAGGCTTTGCACCGCAGCCGCTGCAGAAGGTGGCGAGTGGCGGTGAAATCTCGCGTGTGATGCTGGCCGTGAAATCAGCCCTCGCCGAGCGCTTGGCACTGGAGGTGCTGATCTTCGATGAGATCGACACGGGCATCAGCGGCGAGACGGCCGTGAAAGTGGGCACCGAAATGGAGGCGCTGGCGGCTCAACACCAGTTGATTACGATCACCCACCTGCCGCAGATCGGTGCACGCAGTGGGCGGCACTTTTTCATCCGCAAAGAGCAGGGCGATGAAATGGCGCAGACGACCATCACTCAGCTCGACACCAACGGCCGCATTCGTGCGCTCGCCGAAATGCTGAGCGGTAGCAACCCGACCGACACGGCGCTCAACACTGCACGCGAGCTGCTGGGGAAGACGGTGTAAGGCAATAATTGCCTTTGAGTCTACGCGGCCTTACTCTTCCTCCTCTGTCTCGTACAACAACTCGAACGTGTAGCCGTGTTCGCGCCAGAGCTTGATGAGGTACTTCAGGCGCTTGTAATCGCGCGGGCCGGGCAGCAGGAAATTCACCTCCTGATCTGAAAAAATCGACTTGCCTTCTTCTGAACTGTAGAGTAGGATGTTCTTCGAAGCACGATGCACGCGCTGCATATTGCCCGTGCCGCCGAACATGTTCACGGCGCTGAACGGCGTGCCGCGGTTGGTGGCCACGCGTTCGTCCGGCGGGTTCAGCGTGAGGCGCAAGCGGTTCAGCTTACTGAGCTTGTGGCTGAATTTCGGTCGCCCGCGCAGTTGGATGCTCAGGCTGTGTTCGCGCAATGTAAGCTCGCCGTGTTGGCGCCGGCGCCACACCGTCAGCACCATTGCCGACGCGAAGCCCAGCGTCAGGCTAACGTAGGGTAGAAAGATCGTACTGCTCGTAATCGGGTGAATTTCAAAGGCTTTGGTGACGACCTGCGCGAGCGTGAGTATGCCGTACAGAATCAGGACGCCGGTTGTGATGCGCAGCGCCAAGTCGATATAGCGCTCCTTAGCGGGTTGTTTGTTGCGCGGCAGCGCCACGGGCAGTTTGACGGAAAACGAGGGGACAGATTGAGACAAAGCGGTGAACTAAAGTTGGTAGCTATTTAACGGAAAAAATCGAGTCGGGGTTCGCATCCGGCATTTTCTCAGCTTAATTTTATGGCATGACGGGCCGAAGCTTTTACAAATGCGCATGGACTGTTGGCTTAATGATGAGCTTCGGGTTAATTCTCGCGTGCAGCAACTCGCATGAAACCGCGGCTGCAAACCCGGAATCTGGCCCGGCTGGCAAGCGCTTGGCGGCAGGCGAAACAACTCGCGTGCAGCAAGGCGATGAGATGGTCGTGGCGCTGCAAACTGACGACGGGAAGGGCCACGAGTGGCGCTATTCGCAATCGGACTCCAGCGTGCTCGAATTCATTGAACTACAGGCAAAAAGCCATGATGCCGCTGGCGAAGATGACCGCGCACCGAGCGATTATTACTTCGTCTGGAAAGCCAAAGCCCCGGGCCAAACGACCCTGACCTATCAGTATGTGCTCCCATGGCAGTCGGGCGAAAAACCGCTTAAAGCGCTGAAATATGAAGTGGTGGTGGAGTAGTGTTTTGTTGATCTTCTTATTCGCGTGCAGCAACGAGGTGCCCGTTGAGGTCGCCGCCTACACACCGATGACGGCCGCAGATACGCTGTTTTTCCCGCAACCCAGCCGCGTTGAATACATGACGAACGTCGGACAGAAGTTTAGCATCCAGAAAGAATGCCCTGCCAACGCCAGCTGGAAGCTGCTGCCTTTCAAGTCGCCACTGCTGAAGCTGGAGCGCGAAAAACTGCGTAAGCTGGATGGCGGAAAAAAGCGGCGTTACTACTTCTTCCTCAAGCCCTTGCAGCCCGGCCGTGTCACGCTGCGCTTCCAATACCAGGCCCCTGATTCCACACGCGTTGTGCAAGAAACGGTGGAGATTGCGCGCTAACTCGTGTTTGTACGCGCGATGAATTTCTGTAGTTTGAAAACATGTTTTACCGACTCGCTTTCGTATTTGCTTGCTCTTCCCTGCTGCTCATCTCAGGTTGTAGTTCTGATGGCGACGGCTCACAGGCGAGTGATGACACACTGGCGACCAGCACAACGAGTGCTCCGCCAGCTGCTGATCGCGAGGCGTTGCAAGGCGCTGAAAATCAGATGCAAGTGGGGCAAACGACACGTTTGACCCTGCCAGCTATGCGTACGGGAGAGGGCAGGTTTTGGACGCTCGCCCGTCAGGATTCGGCGCTCGTCGAACACATCGACAGTGCGCTAGTGCTGCGCGACGACACCCTTTTTCGATACGACGTCTTCAAGGCGATTGGCACCGGCCGGGCACACATCCACTACGCCTGGCGAGACACCGTTATGGCTGATTCCCTCCTACAAGAAGACACGACTGCCAACTATCATCTCCAGATTATTCAGGCTCAGGCTCAGGCGAATCTATGAGGGCAGGTTATTCGGCCCACGCAAAACAGTTGAAGTCTTTTTCAAGCTCAAGGCTTTTTGCTATTTTCGATGTTTTAACGACCAAACTTACATCACATGCCACACCCCAAATTCGATTGTTACACCGACAAAGCCGGTGAATTCCGCTTCAACCTCACCGCCAAAAATGGGCAGACCATTCTTTCGAGCGAAGGCTACACCACGAAAGATGCGTTGAAAAACGGTACCGAAAGCGTGAAGAAAAACGCACCAGATGAAGCCCGTTTTGAGCGTGCCGAAGCTAAAAATGGTCAGCACTATTTCAAGCTGAAAGCCGCTAATCACCAGGTGATTGGCATGAGTGAAATGTATAACTCGAAGTCGGCGATGGAAAACGGGATTGAAAGCGTGAAGAACAACGCGCCCAATGCCGAGATCGAGTGGCGAGAAGAGGCGTAACGCGCCCCGCCCTAAACAACACAAAAGCCGATGCAAGAGACTGCATCGGCTTTTTTTAGCACCTGAGATTCGACTGTGAGTGAATCAGGGTAGAGGCAATTACCAGTTCAGGCGCACGAGGGTTGGTATAGAACCGCAACCGTCGTTGGTGTATGCCTACAATTTGCGAACTGCCTGGGTGGGTGCCAACAACAAAAAAGTGATGGTTTGGGATGGGTGGCACACCTTTGTATTGTTGGTATATTTGTTAAGTTGCTGAAAGTCTGTTATTAGTGGTGGTGTTTGGATATGCTTACTCTGGAGCATCCGTTTGGATTCTGGGAAGTCTGGTTATTTTTGAAGCCCTTCCCATGTGTATGCAACAGCAAACCCAACAGCGACAAATCGATACCCTGGTGATTGGCAGCGGCGTGGCCGGCCTGTTTTTCGCCTTAAAAGCTGCCGAGCACGGTGAGGTACTGATGATCACCAAAGCGCAGCGCGAGAACAGCAACACGCGCTGGGCGCAGGGCGGCATAGCGGGTGTGGTGTCCGATGGAGATTCACTCGAAGCGCACGTTGAAGATACGTTGGTCGCCGGCGATGGGCTTTGTAAGGAAGACATCGTTCGGATGGTGGTGAGCGAGGGGCCCGAGCGCATTCGGGAGCTGATGGCCTGGGGCGCGGAGTTCGATCGTGCGGAAGACGGCGAGTTGCTCCTGGCCAAAGAAGGTGGGCATTCCGCGCACCGCATTCTGCACCACGCAGATGCCACGGGTGCGGAGATCGTCCGGGCGCTGGTGAAAGCTGTGGCCGAGCACCCACGCATCGAAGTTGCGGAGCACCTGTTCGCGATTGACCTGCTTACGGAGCATCACCTGGGCATGTACGTCAACAAAGGCACGCCGCTGATTCACTGCTTCGGGGTGTATGCGCTGGACGTGAACACC
>CAZTEZ010000132.1:0-8198 GCA_964611815.1 uncultured Bacteroidia bacterium
TCGGGGCTAGCGACGTTTTGAGAGAGGGTGTCTTTTGTTGCCATTGGAGAGGTCTTCTTTCGTAATGGCATCTAATATACGAATAATGGCTTGCTTAACTAAATTACCTAATTATGAAGTCTGGAAAAAACTAGTTCTATTGTAATGAAAAAGCCTTTATCTGTTGTGATAGCGACTTGATAAAATCTAATTTCTTTAATTGATACGCCAAAAATCACCGCGTTTGTAGGGGCGTGGGCTGCAACTTTTGATTCGCAACCCGCTTGAGAATGTTGAGGTAACCGGTCTCCAGTACGGCGTGCTCGTCGTAGAAGCCCCGCTCCAGAAGGACGCGGTGCATCTTCGGGAGGTTGTAGCTGGGCACGGTCATAATCAGGTGGTGCTCCAGGTGGTAGTTGACGTGGTGGGGCGCGAAAAGTAGGGTCTCCAAAAAGTTGGCTTTCACGGTACGGGTGGGGTATTTGTGGCGCTCGTTCACGCTGATGACGGAGTGCTCGGCCATGGCGCGCACCCGAAAGCTGAACATCGCGGTGGTCATCATCGCGCCCAGCCAGATGAGATAGAGCCACCAATAACCAACCGCGAAACAGATGCCAAAGAGGATGAGGTGCGAGACGACCGGCCCCCAGGCCTCACGCACGGCGAATTTGAACCATTGCCAGCCGTTGCGCTGGCTGCGGTCTTCTTTTTTGGCGCTGCCGCCCAGGCTGTACTTCAGAAAGCCGAAGTGCATCATAAAGATGCCGATGTAGTTTTTCAGTCCGCTCATCAACGTAAAATCGCGCATGAGCTTACGGAAGAGCCCCTTTTTGCTGGTCGGGTAGACGCGCGTGATGGGCAGGTCGGGATCTTTTTCGGTGCCGGTGTGGCCGTGGTGTTGCAGGTGATAGGGGCGATAGCGGCTCCAGGAGTTGAGTAATGGGAAGGCCGCCAGCCAGCGCCCGACGAACGCGTCCACTTTCTTGTTCGTAAAAAACGCATGATGGGCGGTGTCGTGCATTAAGATGCCCAGCGCCAACTGCCGTCCGCCCAGAATGAACAAGGCCGCCACAATCACCAGCGGGTGCGGGTAGGCCGCGCAGGCAGCCAGTGCCCCCACGATCAGTGCCCAAGTGTAGAGCACCTCGCCGGCGGCTTTCCAGTCCGATTTTTTCATCAGGCTTTTAATCTCTTCAGTGGTAAAGAGCGACTTGATTTTGGGCTGTCGAACGGGCATAGTAGGTGATAATTGGGGGCACAGAATCGCTGCTATTCAGTAATCATAAGTTAAGCAATAATTCTGAGTTGGCACATGGGGCTTATTTTTCCAGCCGCATGCCGCCGCGAATATCCAGCTCCTGACGCAATTCGCTGGCCTTACGCTCGGCATCGAGACCACGCACGATGACAACGACGCCAACGACCCACAAAATGATCCCTGCCAGATTTCCCAGCATGAGATTTAGCGTAATGACACCAAAGAACAGGATCAGGCTAATGACCAACGCGGCTTTCTCATTTTGCCGAAAAAGGAAATACGCCACACAGAAATAGATCACTGGCATGATTAACCCGAAGAGCAGATTGCCGTAACCCATGAAACCGAAGGGGACTGCCACAAGCGATAAGAAGCCCGCTATCCAGGTTGGAAGGATACCCTGCTCAACACGCTTTTCGAGCGCTTTTAACTTGGACTTTTTGCGTTTACGCGATTTCACCCAGCGCTTCTGCTCAACGGCGTCTTCGAATTGGGGAAAGCCACAAAAGCTGCAAACGGTCTCGCCTTCTTGGAAGGGCGTGAAACACGCGCGACAGGTGGCTGGCTCAGAGGGGTTGCTCATCACAGATGGGGGATATGTGCAGACAATTTCTCAAAAAAAGTAAAACCTACAAGCCGAACTGATCGCGGAATCAGACACTGCTGAACGCCCATCTGAGCGAATACGTTAAATTACCACTCTTATGTCCCTAAACTATAACTCTATGAACCTCTTTTTACAACGCAACTGGGCCTGGCTGGCGCTCAAAGGTGTCATCTTTTCAGTCTTTGGCATTATTGCACTCTTGGCCACTGAAATCGCCCTGGTGACTATGGTGTGGTACCTCGGGCTCGTCACGCTTATCGGTGGCGTGCTACTGGGTGGCGGGGCGTTTGTCGTCCGCAAACGCACGGGCGGGCTCTCGAGTGTGCTGGCGCTGGAGGCCATTGTCGACATCGCCATTGGCGCGCTCATACTCGCTTACCCTGGATTTACGGTGAAGGTCGTCGTGTATGTGCTCGGCTTCTGGGCTCTGGTGATCGGTATCATCCAGATACTGACGGCCCTCAACTTGCGGCGGAAAGGCGAGGCATTTGTCGTCAACCTCATCAACGGCGTGTTGGCAGGTGTGTTCGGCGGGGTGTTGCTGGCTAACCCCTTTGAGGGCGCGTTGGCGCTCACGCTTATCATCGGCATTTTTGCCATCGCGTTTGGCATCTTCATGCTCGTGGCGGCTGTGCGGCTGAAGCGCAAGCAGCCGCAGGCACTTGATGAAGTCTAAAGTAGATAGCTTCAATTACTGAGGTTACAATTCCTTAACAAGCTTTTACATAGCGGTAACCTTGGGCTGAGCTGTTGCTAAACTGCATTGCTCAGTTTCGCACTTATTGCATTTTCCACATCAAGAACATGCGATTTCATACACTCCAAAACACGATTAATCGAAACACTTATGTCAGCTAACACACTCAGCAAACCTACGCTTGTCTTGCTCGCTGCAATGGGCCTCTTGCTCTCCGCCTGCAATGACGACGATGACGATGACGACGACGATCCGACACCCGAAGCTACTTATGTAGTAACAGGTGAAACCACTGCGAACGAAGCCGGCACTCAGCTGCCGACAGTCGTAGTTAATAGTACGGCAAACGGCGTAGGTGCGGCCAACCGCACTTGGTCAAGCGACACGGTTTACATTCTGAATGGTGCTGTTTAAGTACAGCCCGGTCAGACATTGACGATCGAACCTTGAACGGTTATCAAAGGCCGCTTCTCGCCCGACAACCAAGCGCAGGATGCCATTTCGGCGCTGATCGTCTCTCGTGGTGCACAAATCTTCGCTGATGGTACGCCCACCAACCCGATCATCTTCACAGGCGAAGCTGACGACTTGACTGACCCCAACGACCTCGCTGCTCAGCCTACTGGCCAATGGGGTGGTGTGATCATCCTTGGCGCTGCCACAACGAACACGGCTCAGAATGAGTCTGGCAACAACAGCATCGAAGGCATTCCTTCTACTGAGGCGCGTGCGCTCTAAGGCGGCACCAACAATGCTGACAACAGCGGTGTGTTCCGCTACGTATCTATCCGCCACGGCGGTCAGGATATTGGTGCCGGTAACGAGATCAACGGCCTCACAATGGGTGCAGTTGGTTCTGGCACAACAATCGATCACATCGAAGTGGTTTACAACGCTGACGACGGCTACGAGTGGTTCGGCGGCACGGTGAACACCTCTCACCTGATTGCTGCTTACTTTGGCGACGACGCGTTCGACTACGACCAAGGCTTCCTTGGCCAGCACCAGTTCTGGTATTGCCTCTCTGGCCCCAACACTGAGGGCAACGGTGGCGAGCACGACGGCGGTACTGACCCCGAAGACGGTACGCCTTACTCAATGCCGATCATCTTCAACGCCACTTACGTTGCTACACCCTCACTCGATTCTAAGCTGATTGACCTCCGCGACAATGCTGGTGGCAAGTACTTCAACTCTATCTTCAAAGGTTTTGCTGAAGGTCTGCAAATCGAGAACCGCAGCTCTGGCGAAGATTCTTACAACCGTTTCGTTGCACGCGACATTGAGTTCGTAGCCAACTTCTGGCACGACATCGGTGGCGACACTGCTCTTGCATTTGTTTACGACGACGACGGTAACGTCATTGCTTCAGAAACGACTGAATTATTCAACTATCTGACTGGCGCTGAAGGCATGAACACTGTTGAGGATGTTATCTCGGCTTGGGCTGGTTCTAGCTACGACCCCCGTCCTGCTGGCAGTGCAACATCTGGCGCTGGCATGGAGTCTGAGTACTCGAACATCGAAGACGTAGACTACTACGGTGCTTTCGCTCCCACAGGCACAACATGGGCAAGCGGCTGGACTTACATCAGCGGTGCTGGCCTGCACGTAGACTAATCGAAAGCTTTTTCGATGAGAGTGCTTTAAGCCTCTGTTAAACTTATCGAATCGGCTGCTGCGCAACATGCGTGGCAGCCGATTTCGTGTATTTTTGCCCATCATTTACGCCACTCAGCTTCTACCATGCGCTATATCAAGCCACTGCTTTTCACGCTACTGCTGCTCGTGCTTGCCCAGTCTGTGTTTGCCCAGGATTACCGCCGTCGCCGACGCAACCAGGACGATAACCAACAGCAAGAGCAACCCCAGAATCAACCGCAGAACCAGCCGGATAACCAAACCGAGCCGGCTCCACAACCCGCTAATCAACCTGGAATTTTGCGAGGTAGTGTCATCGATGCCTTCGAAGCTACGCCACTGGTGGGGGCTACTGTGCTGATTGAAGAAATCAAGCGCGGTGCAAACACCGACCTAGATGGCGAGTTCAATATTTATGAACTGCCCCCTGGCGAGTATATGGTAAAAGTGATGTCGCTGAATGCCCTTCCAGACTCACAGCTCGTGACCATCGAAGCTGGTGAAGTCACGGTGATGGACGTCAAACTGAAGCCAGACCTGAAAGAGGTTGATGCCGTCGAGATTTCTGCGCGTAAAATGGTGAACAACGAAGCCATTATGCTCGTCGAGCAAATGCGTTCGCCGATCGTGCTGAACGGCATTTCGCGCGAAGAATTCCAGCGTAACGGCGACCGCACGGCTGCTGCTGCCATCCGTCGAGTGGTGGGTGTTACGGTCGAAGACGGCCGCTATCTGTATGTTCGTGGTCTTGGCGACCGCTATTCGAAGGTGATGCTGCAGGGCACCGAGATCCCCTCGCTTGACCCCGAGCGCAACGCCGTTCAGACGGACCTCTTCCCGACGGCCATCATCGAAAACATAGTCGTTTATAAAACACAGAGCGCCGACCTGCCCGGCAACTACTCCGGTGGTCTGCTGGACATCCGTGTGCGCGACTTCCCCGACCGTTTCCAGCTGAGCGCCAGCTCTAGCGTCGGCTTGAACACCCAGGCCTTCAACGCCGATGATTTTCGCACGTTCGAGGCGTAACCCATCGCTCGCTTGGCCGGCAACGACCCTGAGCAGGCCCGTCCGGATGCTTACAGCGACCCCAGTGAACCCTTCCCGACCACTCTCGGCAACAACGCAGATCCCGAGCGCCTGCACGAAATCACGAACCAGTGGGGCAGCGATGTGGTTGCCACAGCCGACCCTGGCGTCCGTCTGAATCACAGCCACTCACTGACGATGGGTGGTCAGACACGTCTTTTTGGTCGCCCGCTGGGTCTCAACGGCTCGTTTACGTACCGCCGTAACTTCCGCCACTACTCAGATGGCGTACGTGGTGGTTACATTCTGGTTGGCGATGTCGACAGCAACGACGAGCTCGGTCGTCAGTTCGAATTCGACCCAGAGATCAACTCACAAGAAGACATCACGCTTGGTGGGCTGATGATGGTCTCGTATAAGCCCACAGACAACACCAAGGTGCGTGCATTCTACATGCACAACCGCAACGCGAACCTGCAGTCGATGCTGCAAGACGGCACCTTCTCTGCGGACGGCGCGGGGGTCGACCGCCGCAACTTTGTTTCGAGTTACCGCATGCGTGCCATTCAGACGGGCTTCTTCAGCATTGAGCAAGTCATTCCGGCGCTCAATAATCTGAAGATCGAGGCGCTGGGTTCTTACACAGATGCGATTCAGGAAGAGCCGGACCTGCGTTTTTTTAGCGACAACTTCGAGGTGAACCCCATTACTGGCGAAGGCGAGTATGTGGTGAATCGTAGTCAGACCTTCCTGCCGACGCGTTTTTACCGCGATATGAACGAAACGAACATCGACGCCCGCCTGAATATCGAGTATCCGTTCGAGATGTCGAACCAGACGGGCGGCATCAAATTCGGTGGGGCATACACGAGCAAGACGCGTGAGTTCAATGAAGATCGCTACGAGTATGACTTCAACGACGAGTTCCGACGCGGCTACAACGGCGACCCACTTTACCTGTTCAATCCGGACACCCTCGGTTACATCGACACGACCGAGAACGGCCAGTTCGATGCCGATATCCCGAATGTGTGGCAGAACGATCGCTCGCTACCCAACAACTTCTACTCCGCCTCGCAGACGATCATCGCTGGATTTGCCATGGCCGATCTGCCCATCACGCGCCGTTTCCGAGCGCTGATTGGTTTGCGCGTAGAGACAACCGACATCAACGTCGAGAATGCTTCTGTGCTGGATGACGACCAGGGACAGGTTCAGCAGGTTGACTTCCTGCCCAGCCTCAACCTCGTTTATGCGGTGCGTGAGAACATGAACCTGCGCGCGAGCTATGGCCGCAGTATTGCCCGCCCGACCTTCCGTGAGCTGGCGCCGTTCGCCAGCTTCCAGTTCTTGGGTGACTTCATCTTGATTGGTAACCCTGCGCTGGACCGCACGCTCATCGACAATGCTGAACTGCGCTGGGAGTGGTTTCCGGATGTTGGGGAGATACTCTCTTTTGGGGTGTTCTATAAGCACTTGACTAACCCCATCGAACGGGTACTGCGTGTGCAGACCGACCAGGTAGAAATTCAATACGACAACGTACCACAAGCTCAAGTTTATGGTGCTGAGTTTGAAGTACGCAAGAAACTTGGCTTCATTTGGAGTGGCCTAAAAGACTTTAAAGTAGGCTTCAATGCCAGTTATATCTTCTCGGAGGTAGACATCTCTGAGCAGGAGCTGATTCAGATTCGCTCGCAAGACCCCGATGCCGAAACCACCCGTACGATGTTCATGCAGTCGCCATACGTGATCAATGCGCGCCTCGGCTACAACAGCCAGAAGATCGGCCTGGACGCCAACCTCGTCTTCAACGTATTTGGCCCCCGTTTGGCGACGGTCTCCCGTGGTGCGGCGCCCAATATCTTCGAGCAACCCCGTCCGTCGCTCGACTTGATTCTGAGCCAGAACCTGGGCTTCGTCGGCGGCAAATTCGCTGAAAATTGGAACATCAACCTCCGCGCAACTAACCTGTTCAACCCCGAATACCTGATGACGCAAGAGTACAAAGGCCAGGAATACGTCTTCCAGAAGTACACCATCGGTCGCACATTCACGCTCGGCGTGAACTACACGATTAACTAATTCAGGTAATCCACACCTACTGAACGGCGAGCGCAAGGATGCGCTCGCCGTTTTTTGATGCAGTCGTGTCTGCGAATGCGTTTGCATCGTAGGTTTGCGCTGTGGCTGTGCTGAAACAACTCGCCTCGCAGACCGCCCTCTACGGTATCAGTTCCGTCGTTGGGCGCATCATCAATTGGGTGCTGACGCCCATCTTCTTGCACGCGCTTATTCAGCAAGAATTCGGTGTGTTGAGCGATGCCTTTGCACTGATCGTCTTCCCGCGACTGTTGCTGCTGCTGGGGCTCGAGACCGCCTTCTTCCGGTGGGCCGAAGACAAGAACATCAGCGCACAATCGGCATATGCGAACGCGATGATCGCGATGTCGGGCGCGGCGACGCTCTTCTTGGCGCTGGGCTTGCTGCTGCATCAGCCCATAGCGGATGTGCTGGGCTACGGCGACCGCCCGATGCTCATCGTTCTGATTCTCGTACTCATCGCCACGGATGTTTACATCGCCATGCCCTTGGCCCGTATGCGTCAAAAAGAGCAGGCCAAGCGCTTCGCGTTCATATCGCTTTCGCACATCCTGCTGGCGCTGGCGCTCAACCTGACATTCCTGAATTGGCTGAAGCTGGGCGATACGACCGAGTGGGTGCTGCTGGCGTTCATCATCGCCAACGTGTTTCGGTACGCCCTGTCAATTCCCGGCAACTGGCCGCAGTTTCGGGCGTTCGACCGCCAGGTGCTGCGCGAAATGCTGGCCTACGGCGCGTTTATCATGATCGCCGGGGTGGCTTGGGCCGCCAGCGAAACGCTCGACCGCAACCTGCTGCCTCGCCTTTGGCCCAGCGATGGCGCGGAGTTCAAGGGCGAAGTGCGCACCGGCTACGAAATGAATGCGATCTACTCCGCGGTGTAC
>CAZTEZ010000133.1:0-8153 GCA_964611815.1 uncultured Bacteroidia bacterium
GTGAGCCACTTGCGGCCCTTTTTGGCGCGGCGTTCTTCGAAGCCGTAGATCTCGCCCTTGAGCGTCACTTCGCGATTGGCAGCAGCGCCCTCGCCATAAAGCTGCTTCACGGTGAGCGTCTGCGAGCGGTCGGTCCAGGCGCGCGGGAAGTAGTAGAGCAGGTCTTCGAAGGTGTGCAACCCCAGCACCTCGGCCAGCGCCTTCGAGCGCACCGGCCCGACTTTCGGGAGGTAGGTGAGCTCTTGCTGCCAAAAGGGGTGGGCGTCGTTCACGGCGTAGGGGGGTAATCGAAAGCGGCTTGCTACAAGCAAAGGTACGGCTTATGCCACGGAAGATTTAACCACCCCGACGGACGCCCCTATCTCAATACGTCTAGTGTCAGATTAAATTTTGGAACACTGCTATTTTCGTGTATATTATTGATATCTGGTCGATACCTTCAGACCCATAAAATTTTCAACTCATTACCCCCCATCCCATGAGACCATTATTCTCTATTCTGTTTGCCTTAACCCTGACAGCGGGTGTACTCACTAGTTGTGCCTCTCCGGAAGAAAAACTCGCCCAGCAAGGCTGCGATTGTTTATCGAAAGAAGACCAGCAGGAAGCCCGTAAATGCCTGGATGCTATGGCGGATGAAACGCCCAAATTGCGCGACGATAAAGAGTACGGCAAAAAAATCCGCAACATGATCAAAGAAAAGTGCCCCGAAGCCGCCGAAAAAGCAATGTAATCGGGTTCACCCCTTGCTTCGGAAAGCGCTGAAAATGAAAGAGCCGACACCACAGTGTCGGCTCTTTTGGTAATTACCTTGCCGAGGTAAAGCGAGCACAACGCTTACTTCACCTTGGCCTTGTAGCGCAGCAGCTTGTCGTCTTTCAGCATCTCGAGCATCGGCACTTCCAGATAAGCCGTGTTATAATCAAAGCTGGCGTATTCCGAACCCTTCACCTTCTTCACTTCTTTGCCCTCGAAAGTGACGTACTGCCGGAACAGCAGGTCTTCGAACATGCTTTGCGCCATAGGGTTGTCTTCCAGGTCGTCGGGGTCGAACATGCTGTCCATATCCCCCTCTTCTCCCTCTTCACCTGCCTCCTCTTCCGCAGTCTTCTCTTCTTCGATGGTTTCGCCGGGCTCGAAAGCCAGCCATCGGCCCTTCTGGGTAAATCCCCTGTCGTCGGTCTTGGTGTCGTACAGGGTATGTATGGCGCGGTTCAGCGCTTCGATGTCCTCGAATTTGAAGTCGATGGTGAACAGCAGCTCGTCGGTATCGCTGCGGTAGGTCACGTCGGAGATGCCGGCGACTTTCATCAGTTTGTCGCTGTCTTCTTCGAATGCGCTGGCCATGCCGGCAGCGGGGTCATTGTTTTCGCCAGTCGTATCGGCGGCGGCAATCATGGCCAACATGCTGCGCATGTTCGACATATCGTAGCTGACAGACATTGTACCGCTTTTGCCGTCGCGGTTGAAGGTGATACGCTCTGTGATTTCGATGCAGCCGGTGGTCGAAAAACCAAGCAGCAGCAACAGCAGCATGCCGATACGGTAGTGGCGAATGAAAGGAGTCATAATCTGGGGCAGATGTTGTGTGAGTAGTTGGAAACAAAAAACCGCGGGCCGGAGCCTGCGGTTAAAGTAACGGGATTTTCTGGACGAGGCGATACGTCTGGACGATTAGAACTCAATGCCCAGCGAAAACTCGGCTTGTTGGTTGCGGGTGTTGGCGTTGCGCTGCTCTTCGTAAATGCGCGTGAGGCCGAGGCTGTAGCGCCCGCTGAGCTTGAGGTTGATGTGGTCTTTGAGCGGGATGCTCAAGCCAAGGTCAATGATTACACCAGCATTGATGGGGTTGACGTCCTGGAGGTCTTCTTCGATTTCCTCCTCCACGATTTCCTCTTCAAACAGGAAGTTGCTGGTGCCGGGTTCTGGAATGCAGAAACCGTCGGCATCGCGCACGCAGGGGTAGGTGCGGGTCTCGATGGTGGTGGTGCGGGTGGCCATGATGTTGTAGCCGATGTAGGGGCCGACTGAAACGAAAGGCTTCACTTTGTCGGCGCCGATTTTCACACGGAAGAGCACCGGCACAGAAATCTGGTGGATACTTTCGCGATAGTTGAAAAACGTGACGGTGTCGTCGGCAGCAATTTCATCTGGGTCGCCCGTAAAGTCAGAGCGCGTGACGCCCAACCAACGGTAGGCGGCTTCCACCTGCAGCCAAAACTGCGAGCGGTAATCATCGCCCCATAGATACGAGAACGTCAGCGCACCACCGGGACGCACGAGCCAGTCGCTGGCGATGTCGGAGGTGGCGGTGTCGGCGTAATATTTGGCGCGGCTATAGCTCGCGCGCAAGCCAAAGCGAAAACGACGCGTTTCGTCGGTCGGAATTTCGGCTTCTTCAATTTCAGTTTGGGCCTGCAATTCGGGAATACTGGTGAAGCAGGCGAAAAGCATCAGCAATACGCAGAGCGAACGGTAATTCATCATGAGCAGTGGTTTCATGAGCAGTGGTTTAGCGGCGCAGACGGCCAAACGGCCAGGCACCGGTGAATAGCGGCAGTAAATATAAACCATTTTTGGGCAGTGCGCGGGCATCTGCCGCACGGGATATGCACAGCACCAGACAAATTCTGTGACAAAACACTCGGATTGGCTGCATAAAAAATGCTTAGCAGCCACAGCAATAGCCCAGTTCGGCTTGCGAGCAGCAAGAAAAGTCCAGGCTGGCGCACTTTTTCTCGGCAACCGGTGTTAGGGTGGCATATTTAACGGAAGTAGCAACCACAGACGCTGGTTTCGTGTATTCGCTTACTTAAATTTACGCAGCATGAAGCGACGGGATTTCCTTAAAACCGCTGCATTTGCAACCGCAGGCACCGTGGTGGGCAGCAGTGCCCTCCTCAGCGCTTGCACACAAAACGCTAACTCTAACACTCAATCTGACACAACCATGGCATTTGAACTTCCCAAACTCCCCTACGACTACGACGCGCTCACGAAAAGCATCGACGAGCAAACGATGCGCATTCACCACACCAAGCACCACCAGGGCTACACCAACAAGCTGAACGCTGCGCTGGAAAAAGCCAGCAGCATGCAAGGCAAAGACATCGAGGAGATTCTGAAAAACCTCGACATTGCCCCCGCTGAAGTTAAAACCGCCCTTCAGAACAACGGTGGTGGCTACTTCAATCACAAGCTCTTCTGGCAGATGATGACCCCCAGCCAGGGTGACATGCCAGAAAACCTCAAGCAGGCGATTGAGCGCGACTTTGGCGGTGTAGACAAATTCAAAGAGGAGTTCCAGAACGCCGCTGCAACACAATTCGGCTCGGGCTGGGGCTGGCTGACGCAAACTGACGATGGCAAACTGCACATCGGCTCTACGGCCAACCAAGATTCGCCGCTCATGAAGCACACCGACATCAACGGCAACCCGCTGTTGGGTGTCGATGTGTGGGAGCACGCGTACTACCTGAAGTACCAGAATGAGCGCGGCACCTACCTCAGCAACTGGTGGGACGTTGTGAACTGGGACTTCGTGGCGCAGCGCCTGAAGTAATCGATCGAAAATCTCCCTCCTGTAAACAAGCCCGCGGGCGCTTGGCGAATTGGCCGAGCGCCCGCTTTTCATTAACTTTCCGCCGTTGAGCTCTGATGCTGAGCCTCAAACCCCTGTTGCCAATGCTCTATCTGTCCCGTTTCCGATGGTTGTTCATCTTGGTGTCGTTGGCGCTGCCATTGGCGCTATTGGTAGGTTGCAACGGCAAAGTGAAGCAGACCATTAAAAACGACGCGTACAGCCTGAACTCGGCGTGGTCGAACGTCAGCCAAGAGCTTGACGACCTGCAGGCGCAGCTGTTGGTCGTTGAGCAGCAGGTGGATGAAAACACCGCTGCCATGGCCGACAGCAGCAACATCACCGCCAAACTCGACTCCGCTGGCTGGGTGAACCTTGAGCGCTACCGACTGAGCGTGAAGCAGGGCGCGAGTGCGTTCATGCGCATCAAAAATAGCGCAGACTCTCTGCAGAATGTCTACGAAGAGGAGCACGCGGCCTACAACGACCTGCTGTCGAAGATCGACAAAAACGCCATCGAGAACGACGCTGCGCGCGAGAAGGCCAACGCCTTCAAAGATTCGCAGTCTGAAATTGCGACGAAAGTGAAACTCCTGCGCACGCGCTACACGAAGGCCGTCCGAGAATACAACGACGCGCTCGACCGGCTGAAAGAGACCACCAAGAACTACCGCCTGGGCCGTCTGCCGGAAAAATCGGGCGCGAATATCGAGTAGTCGAGGTGCAATTGCGAAGAAAACGCTGATGTCCGCCCCTGCCACCGATACGCCGACCGAGAAGTCCTCGCCCAAACGCGAGAAGGAACCGGGCCTGATGGAGCGCCTGGGTGTGCGCTACTACCAGCGCCTGAATCGCCAGCCCGACGAATCAGCGCTTGACCCGGCCCTGCCAGAAGACGATGTCCTACGTCGAAAAGCCCTGCTCATCACATTCATGGGCGGCTTTATTGCGTTCAGCATTGGTGCCGTGACGACCATCGGCAGCGTCTGGATTGAAGTCGAATACGCTGAAACGCTGCACTGGACGCGCTATTACAGCCTGCAGGGCAGCGTAACCGTCGGCCTGCTGGCCATCGAGTTCGCTGTGTTATTTTACGCCGCCATGGTCACGGTGCATCGTCTCGCCCGGCTCACCGGTCACCACCAATTGCCGAAAGACAGCTTGCTGCCTGCCGACGACCAACTGCCCAACCTGCTCTCGCGTGCGGCGCTGGAAGTGCCCGACCCGGTCATCGCGTATCTGGGCATCAACCCCCTGAAGCACGTCTCGAAATCGCAGGCCCTGGCCATTGGGTTGCTCTACAAAACCAAAGTCTTTTTGAGCAACCACCTCGCGCGCTTTGCCCTGCGGCGGCTGTTTGGCAAAAGCATGATGCGGGTGAGCGTGGCCTGGGTGGCCGTGCCGATCACGGGGCTCTGGAATGCGTTCGTGCTCTGGAAAGTCGCCCGCGAGGCGCGGCTGCGACTGTTTGGCCATCGGCTGGCGCGCCACTTGGCTGAAGAAGAGCTTTCGGAAGCGCGTTTGCGGCTGCTTTCGCCCGAAGCGCAACTGGGTTGTATTCGGGCGGTGGGCAATGCCATGGTGCTCACCCAGCGCTACCACCCCAATATGCTGGTGCTGGTGCTCCACTTGGCCAAGGTGCTGAACCCACCTGCCGACAACGATTACGACGAATGGCCGGCATTTGTAGCGACCCTTGGGCGTGTGAACGACAAAGAGCGCGCCCTGCTGCTCGATTTGCTGGCCATTGCTGCCGCCTTCGACGGCCGCTTCTCGAAGCTCGAGCGCGCGCACCTGCCCGAGGCCTTCGGCGAGCACACCGAGGTGTACTTCGCGCGCATCATGCAACTGCGCAAACATTTGCTGCGGGGCGAGCTGCAGGCCGCCAAGCGGCTTTGCGAGCTGGACTTTGAGGTGGGGTGAGGGGTTTATTCGTTCGGAGTCTTTGCTATCTTGTCACCCGACCAGCCTAGGATAAGATTTATTGCAGCGATAATGTTTCCGGTGCGTGTACCGTCAAAGTCACGTCCAAATGTAAAGGCAACAGATTTGTCGTTCGGCAATGTGAGTTCTGTCATAGCCGCTAGGCGCCAAGTACCATTTTGATCAATTAAATCCTCACCCATGTCGTTCCAGTAACGATATATACCTTCCAAAGCAAATGTAAATTTTTTGTTAACAGATTTGAATTGTAGGCGACCTCCAATATCAAAATTAAGAATGTCTATTGGGTCAGTTCCGGCTACTGTTGTTGAATCAAGGACTTCTGCCAAAACAAGTCCTGATTCTGGAGCATATTGTGTGGAAAGACGGGCCCTTGCAACACCATATATGCCGAATGCATCAGGATTGATTTTAGCGTTTCCAGGGTTGCTCCATCCACCATTCAACCACGCTGCAGCAGTGTGGAATCTAACATCTTCTCCCCCATTTTGGGGTGCTGCCAAAACCGCAGCAGCTGCAAAATCTAATTTCCAGCCGACGTAAGACAGCTTTACATCCTCAAAATTGTCCTTGATAGTGTTTTTGTAAAATTCTTGTGTAATTTCTGAGCGTGTTTCTTTAGCAGCCAAATAATTTGTTGAATAGGTAGATATGTTGATTTTACGCTTGATAAGGTTAAATTTGGTGTCTTCGTCAGTTTCTGGGTTATTAGAAGCTCTATCAACATCTTTTTTTAAACTATCAATAACTTTTCTAAATTCTCCGTCACCTTTTGCCATGGCTCTTTGAATTCGGATTTTGTAGTTTTCAAAAAGATTAATATTTTCATCTTTTGCCAAAGAATTCAGACCTTCTATTTCTTTTTTTAAGGATCGAGCATAATTGTTTGCGACTTCTTTGGCGATCTCTCTCTGTGTACTTTCTAATCCTTTAGCAAGCTCTTTAGATTTTTTATCGAAAGATTTAATCGCAGTCTCCAAGCTTTCTTGTTCGAAAACGGGTTTACCTTGAAATATGTTAATTCTCGTACCCACACCAATTCGTGTGGCTGGTTCGAAAAAATCGCTTTCATCAACAGCATCTACACCGATCGAAAAGTTCAAATTGTTTTTCCAATCCCATTTAATTTTTGAATCTTCTACGTTTATCGAATCTTTTTTGATAAAAGCTGATGGTGAAAACGCCACTGCAAAATTTGCAGGAACGCTACTGAACTCGTCTGTGGCAGTTCGGACAACAGCTTCAAATTCTGCCAGTGTGTGAGGCTCTTCAACATTGACATTTTCTAAGTCCATTACCTGTAAAACAGGAACGCTTGGAGAAACGTATTGATCAAAATTAATTTCAGAACCTTTAAAGTTAGATTTGCCACCATCTTCTTGGGCAACGACTTGTCCTACAATAGTCCAAGAAAGCGCAAACAACATAATTTTAGTTAAACAAGATTTCATCATGGTATTTGATCAAATTGAAGGTTGGTAAATCAGTCGAGGTCGATGATAAAATCGATGCGCCCATGCTGTCCTGGTTGAAGGACTAAAGCATCTTCTTCTTTCGTCAATGCACCTCCATCAAAACAGATGCCGCTAAGTGTGATTTCTGCAGGAATTTGAACAGCTCCAGTTGTTTCTGTGGGTTTGATAAACACAAGAACAGATGCGACAATCGTATCTTGGGGGGTTGCGTCAGCGATTGTAAGCTCGTTATAAGTGTTTGAATCAGCTTGGACGCTGTAGCCATTTCTGTAAAAGTTGATTTTGAAACGATCGATGACCTCATTGGTTTCCTGCGATGGTTTGACATTTATAAGCAATTTCAACTCGCAGGGGTGTTCCCATAACCAGCCTATGATTTCGGTCTTGTGTATTTTCTTTATTTCTAGTTTCGGAGAAGGCATAACAACAGAGTTAAATGGGTGAGTTAATGTTCACAACAAAGTTAGTCTCCAGAAGACGCTGTGCAACAATAACTATAAAGACCATACTACCGACACGCGAAGGGCGACTTTTTTGCTATAAGGCACGCATTTTTAACCATGAGTTAACACCGCCTCCTACAATTGACGTACAGTTGCGGGAAACCCCTAATACAAAACCAGCCTACTATCTACTGAATAAGCACCCGTTGGGTGATCAAGCCCGCAGCCGTTTGCAGCTGCAACACATACACCCCGCTGACCAGGCCCGCACGCATGAGCGTATGCGAGCGCGCTGGCGCTGGGCGCTGCTCGCGCACCACCCGCCCTTGTAGATCGAGTAGTCGCAATTCTGAGATTGGACTGTCGCTGGCGATAGTCACGCCGTTTGCAGCGTGGCGTATTTGAACCTCCGCTGCTAGCTCCGCGCGCGAGACCACCCCCGGCCGCCACACGCGAACGGCATCGACTTCCGCACCCAGGCGGTCGGGCGGCTGGTGGCGCGTCATGTCCGTCAGGCGGATGTATCGGACGCTGTCGAGGCCCAGCCCACACAGGATCTTCCTGCGCACGATGCCGTTCAGGATCGGGATCTTGAGCAGACGCGCGAGCTTCTTGGGAGGCAACTTGCGCAAGACTCCCTGCTGGAACTTGAGCCACAGGCGCGGCACAGAGATGAACAGCGTCGGCCGCGCCCGCTGGAGATCGGCCAGG
>CAZTEZ010000134.1:0-8138 GCA_964611815.1 uncultured Bacteroidia bacterium
AAGGTGAGCTGGAAGTAGAGCATGGTGCCGATGGTGGGGCCACCGGGCGCCTCGAAGTGGCGGTCGTTCAGCAGGTTGGTGCCGCCGACCGTGACTTCCGTCTTCAGCTGAGACACTTTGTACGAGACCTGGGCATCGAGGATGCTGTAGCTAGGCACCTCACCGTCGGCAAACACGAATTGGTAAAAAAACGTATCGATCCAGCGGTAGTTAACTCCGAAGCCAAAATTTTTGCTTTTCAATAGCTCACGCCCCGAAAATCCAAGGTTAAACTTGTGCTCGGGGGTATTAAACTCGGCGCGGAAATCCTCGTTTTCACCGTCTTCTGTTTGGAAGGTCATCCAGGAGTAATTGCCTCGGATGCTGTACTGGCGATTCAAAAACAGCTGGAACCCAACTGAAGCACCCTGCGAAATCACGGTGTTATCAAAATTGACAGCCTTCTGGAACAGCTGAATCGAATCGTCATCAGCCAGTTCCGTTGTCGTTAGAGGCTGATCTGGCGTGCCAACCTCGTCAACAGTAGGCCCGTAAAACAAGACATTGCCGATGAAGTCTTCGTATTGATTGAAGAACACGTTCACGTCAATCATCAGGTTTTTGATGGGGAAGCCTTTATAGCCCAACTCCACTGTGCGAACAAACTCAGGACGAATGGGGTCCATGTCCAACCGGCTGAGTGCCGTAGAGTCGCCCGTATTTCTGAAGGCGTTGACAGAGTTGAAAGTAAACGCATTGCCAATGGTTTCTCCTTCGTCGTTGACGGTTTCTAAGCCAAACAAATCGAAAGTATTTTGAAAGCCGCCAATCGCTCTAACGGGCCCCAGGTTAAACGCCAGATATTGGTTCCGCATGGGGGGGATGCGGAAACCGGTCTGATAAGAAGCTCGGATGTTGTGGTTACGCTTTTTGCCAAGCAGCAACACACTTGCCAAACGAGGGGTGATGCGTGGTTCGAAGTTCGTGACTTTATCGACCCGTGCACTGGCAGTCAGTCGAAGTCGATCGTCAATGAAACCACGTGAAGCTTGTGCGTAAGCGCCATATTCATACACGTTAATCGGGCCGGTGGTGTCTCCAAATACCAGGCCATCGGAGTCGAGCTGATACATACGGCCGTTGCCGCCAACGATTAGCTCCATGAATTTCAGGTCTTCACTGAAGTCGTATTGCGCCTCAAAGTGGTACAACGAAGAGCGATCGACGAACTTGGCGCCGTTTGTATTCCAATCCGTATTGTTGATGACCTCATTTAAGGCGTTTTCGAATTCAGGCGTGCCAGGTTCAAATCGGGCTTGCCCGGTCCAAACATTCGCCTGTGAGGTGAGGTTAGGATCGCCCGCATTTGCAAATAGATTGTAGATATAGGAGTTGTCACTATCGGCAAATTGACGCGCGCCAACTGGATCGCCCGGCTCCGGGATCATTTCTTCTGGAATACGCTCGGGTAACACAGGAACAAACGCCGGGTTGAGCTGGCCGGACTCCACTAAGTCGTACAATTCATTAAAAGCATCTAGAAAGCCGAAATAGGCAAAGTTGTATTGACCAAACCAAGCCGTGTCAGATTTCCAGGCTTTGTTCAAATTGAAGGCGGCAATGCGCATGTCATACGAGTTTCCAGCGTTTTCTTGGGTTGTGTAAGCACGCACGAAGAACTTATCGCTACTCAATTCCAAAGAATAATTTTGGAAAAGGAAATTGTCGATACGCATACGGTTATCGGCCTGCAAAACAGAACTTCCTCGGCTCACGCGAGCTGTTCCGTCCAAACGAACGTTTTCATTGAACTTGTAAGAGAGGGTGACATCTGCTTTCAGATTATCAACCCCATAATCGGTGAGATCTGTTTCGCGATAGCCAGTTCTCGCAACTCGCGTCGGCGTAATGCCGTTTTGTTTGAAATACGAACTATCAGGTAGAAAGAATGATAGTGCAAATGTCTCGGCAGGGTAAAAGCTGGAATCAACGACACTGGCAACTTCATCGCCATAAATGTTGAGACCATCGTAACCAGCACTGTTGCGGCCGGGGCTGTTTTCTGCGCCAGCATAATTGCCGACATCACGGTAATCGGTGGCTTTCCAGTCTGTTGCGCGCATATAGCCGAAGTTGGCCTTCACAGCAAAGCGACGCGAGAACGGCTTGGCAAAGCGCACATTCACGTCATAAAGCGGCTGGGAGTCGGTGTTCTGGTCGCCAGAATTGAGATGATTGACACCACCGCGAACCGAGGCGCTAAGGCCGGGGTAATCCCAGGCGTCTTTGGTGTGCACTTGCATCAGGCCGTTAAACGCATTAGGGCCATAAAGCGCCGATGCTGCACCGGGAATCACTTCGATGCTCTGCACGTCCAGGTCATTCGAGCCGTTGAGCGCGCCAGTAGCCAGGTTCAGGCCGGGCGCTTGCATATCGACGCCGTCAAGGCGCTGCACAAATCGGGAGTTGGCCGGGGCGTTGAAGCCGCGAGTGTTGTAAGACTTCCAGGTCATGGAGCTGGCCACCACGTCCACACCTTTCATCTGCGTGACGGCGTCATATACGTTTTGAGCGGGCGTGCTTTTGATCTCACGCAGCGATAGCTTTTCGATACTCACCGGCGCCTGCAGGATGTTCTGCTCCACGCGCGAGGCCGATACGACGGTTGTGTTCATCAGCACGTCTTGTTCGCGCAGCTTGACGGTCAGCTCGGTCATGGTGTCAGAAAGCGGAATGCGCTGCTCGGCAAAGCCCAGCATCGTGACCACCAGCACGGGCTCATCGGTGAGGTCGACTTCAATCTCAAACTCACCGTCGAGGCCGGTCACGGTGCCTTTGGTGGTGTTTTCGATCATCACCGTGGCACCCGACAGCGGTTTATCGGTATCGGCGGCGAATACTTCGCCAGTGATTTTGGTGGTTTGCGCAAACAGAGACACGCAAACGAGGGACAAGAGTAGCGTTAGGAGTACTGATCGTTGCATACGCAGACGTATTTACGAGAAGTGGTTAGCGCCAAAGATAAACTTTTTTGCATGTACGGGTTTCCTGTCCGAGGGGAATCCTTCAAGTGTCATAAATGCCGCTAATGCATGTATTTACAGATGTTTAGGTGATGCGGTCGCCAATGCGCTGATAGATCTCGCGCAGGCGCTGCACCATCACCGAGATGTCCCAATTCGCCTGCGCATGTGCCTGTGCGCCGGCCGCGTGCTTGGCGGCCAGTTCCGGGTCTTTCAAGTAGCGATCAATACCATGTGCCAGCGCATCCACGTCATGCTGAGGAACGATGGTGCCCACGCTGCCCTTCAGCAGAATTTCTTCCAGGCCTTCCACCTCAAAAGCGACGGTCGGGCGCTTGCACAGCGATGCCTCGACCACCACCCGCGGCAGCCCCTCGCGCAAGGAGGTGAGCACGTTGATGTCGCTGATGCCGAACATGCCAGGGATATCGTCCGAAAAGCCGTAGAAGTTGACGTCAGCATCCACGCCCAGGTCTTTCGCCAGTTGGATGCAGTTTTCTTTTTCATCGCCGTTGCCGATCAGCAGCAGCTTGAGCTTGGGGTACATTGGGCGCAGTTTGGCGAAGGCTTTGATGGTGTAATGCTGCGCCTTGCTGGGGGCAAACCGGCCGATATTAATCAGAATGACATCATCTGGCGCATATCCGATTTGCTCGCGTCGGGCGATGCGCTCCTCTGGTGTCATCGCGCTGCCCTGCACGAACTTCTGGGTGTCGACACCCGAGTAGACGACATCATAGGGTAGCTTGCGGCCCAGGCCATCGCCGTGGTACACCTCCAGGCACGTCTGGCTGACCGACACGACGCTGTCGTTCATCCAGATGGTCAGCTTTTCAAGCAGAGCCAGCAGTTTCTGCTTGGCTTTCGACTGTGGGTTGCGGTAGAACACCCCGTGCAGCCCGAAAATGACGTAGGGCGTTCGCGCCAACCAGGCCGCCACGCGCACCACGAGGCTCGACTTCCCCTCATGTGTGTGCACGATGTCGTATTTCTCGCGTCTGATAAGACGGTAGTACCACCACAGCGCCTGCAGGTCTTTCAGCGGACGAATGTTGCGATAAAGGTGTGGGCAAACGTGGATGGGCAAGCCTTCGATTTCGGCGAACTCGTTGCGGAAGATCTCGACACCCGAACTCAGGTGCAGCTCGTGCTCCTCGTTCAACCCGTTGATGGAGTACCAGACGTTTTTATCAGCACCGCCACCGGGCGCCAGCCACGTCATGGTGTGCAGGATTTTCAGGCGATGTTGGCGTGCCGGTTGGGGCATACGGTGCGATGATGAGAGGAGTGGTTTGGTGGCAAAAGAACGAAAAATCGTGCTAATAACCGCCACATCAGCTTGTGCGCGCCGGTGGTGAACATCAACTCCGCCATCGTAAGTGGGGTGATGGGCTTGGTTGAGACAATCCGCAGCGGCTGCCAGTCGGGCTTGAACTTGTCTTTGAAGCGGTAGAGGCCCGGGTAGTGGTAGCCCGGCTTCACGGCTTGCCCGGCCAGGCGGGTCAGTTTGCTCAAAAAGCCGCCGCCGGTGTTCATAAACGGTACTTCGCCAAGCGTTAAGTGATGCTGTTCGTTTTCAAAGTGCAGGCGTTCATACAGCGTTAGAATGGTCGCTTCCATGACGCCGACCGGCGCACTCAGGCTGCGCTGCATCAGCTCGACGTGCCAACGGTGGGCGGCGTTGCGTGTCAGGGTGACTAAGGCCAGCCATTCACCATCATCATTTTCGAAGACGAAACAGCGCTGTGCGTCGGTAGGTTGGCCGCGGTACATGCCCCGCAACAGGGGGCGGTGACCGATGTTGCTGTTCTCGATGAAGCGGGTATAGCGCGCGCTACTTACAGCCGCTGGTGCCAGCTCGCGCACCTCGCCCCAACGCAGACCGCGGCGACAGAGCTGCCGCAACGAGCTTTTCCCCCACAGCTCGGGGTAGGGGGGCAGGGCGGCTTCCAGACCGCTCGTGATGGCGTGCAACCCCTCGTTTTGCCAGTGCGCCCATAACCCGGTTGGCACACCTCGTACCAGAAAGCCTTGTGGGAAGTGCTCATGAAGAGAATGCAGCAATGCTGCTGGCTGCAACATCTGTGTGAGCGTCTGCCAGCAGACCCACTCGACGCCACTCATGCTCAGGCTATAGGTTTGGCCGCTCGCACCAGAGTCGATAGCCCAGCTCATGGGCAGGGGGGGCAAAGTGGGCGCGGCCGTGTCACTCACATTCACGTACCCATCAAGGCTTCAATCTCAAGAATAATGGCGTGGATGAACTGGATGTGCAGCTCCTGAATATGGTCCGCATAGCCGTCGTGCGGCACGCGGAGCTCAAGATCGCAGGCACCAGCCAGCTTGCCGCCGTCTCTGCCGGTCAGGGCAATTACATACACATCGTTCACCTGCGCCCACTCGGCAGCCAGGAGTACATTCTGGCTGTTGCCGGAAGTCGAAATCCCCACCAACACATCGCCCTCCTTCGCGTGGGCTTTCAGGTAGCGCCTGAAGACCTGGTCGTAGCCGTAATCGTTTGCGACGCAGCTGATATGCCCGATGTCGCTGATGGAAGTGGCCGGGTAGGGCGGGCGGTCGTCGCGAAAGCGCCCACTGAGCTCTTCGGCAAAGTGAATCGCATCGGCCATGCTGCCACCATTGCCACACGTGAACAGCCGACCACCGCTTTTGAAGCTGCCGGCAATCTGGCGCGCCGCCTGCAGCAGCAGCTCGTAGGTCGACTGCGTGTAAACTCGGCTTTGTAGCTCGGCCAGCTCTTCAAAATAAGTGCGTATGCGCGACATGGATAAAGTTCAAGTAGTGGCTATCGACTGCCGAATGCAAGGACTGCTTTTTTGCAAGAAGTTTACCCGCCAAGTTACTAGCCTTGGCGTAGAATTGATACTTTTGCCCTGTCTTAAAACCTTGGCTCCTAATTAAAGCCCATCATGGCCCAACCTGTTACGCTTATTACCGGCGGAGCCGGATTCCTCGGTTCGCATCTCTGCGAGCGCTTTTTGAAAGAAGGCCACCGTGTTATTTGCATGGATAACCTGATTACCGGGCGCTCCGAAAATGTAGGGCATCTGTTCGGTAATGAGAACTTTCAGTTCGTCGACTACGACGTCACGAATTACATACACGTAGAGGGCAAGCTGGATTACATCCTGCATTTCGCCTCGCCGGCCAGCCCGATCGACTACCTGAAGCTGCCTATTCAGACGCTGAAAGTGGGCTCGCTCGGAACGCACAAAGTCTTGGGTTTGGCGCGAGCCAAACAGGCTAGGGTGCTGATTGCCAGTACCTCTGAGGTCTACGGCGACCCCCTGACCCACCCCCAGCAAGAAGACTATTGGGGTAACGTGAACCCCATTGGCTACCGCGGCGTGTACGACGAGGCCAAGCGCTTCATGGAAGCCATTACAATGGCGTACCATCGCACACACGGCGTTGAGACGCGCATCGTCCGCATCTTCAACACCTATGGCCCACGCATGCGACTGGACGACGGCCGAGCACTGCCGACCTTTATGGGGCAGGCCCTGCGTGGCGAGCCCATTACTGTCTTTGGCGACGGTTCTCAGACGCGCTCGTTCTGCTATGTGGATGACCTTGTCGAAGGCATCTACCGCCTCTTGATGAGCGATTACGCCGAGCCGGTGAACGTCGGCAACCCCGAAGAGATCTCGATTCTCGATTTTGCAAAAGAAGTGGTCGAGCTCTGCGACAGCAAGAGCGAAATCAGCTTCAAGGACCTGCCGAAAGACGACCCCAAAGTGCGCCGACCAAACATCGGCCTCGCGCAAAAGCTGCTCGACTGGCAACCTACCGTTGAGCGTCGCGACGGGCTGAAGCGCACGCTGGATTATTTCAAAGCTAATATCGAGGATAACTGAGTATGGGCTTCAAGCTGACGACTACTGCACTAGAGGGCTTATTGATCATTGACCCGGATGTTTTCGGCGATGAGCGGGGGTATTTCAAAGAGCTCTTTAACAAGCAGGCGCTCGCTGAGCTGGGGTTTGAGGCGGAGTTCGTGCAGGACAACCTGTCGTATTCTCAGCAGGGCGCGTTGCGAGGGCTGCACTTTCAGGCGCCGCCCCATGCGCAAGGCAAGCTGGTGTTTGTTACGGTAGGCAAAGTGCTGGATGTTGTGGTTGATATTCGGAAGTCATCTAAAACCTTTGGCCATTTCGCCAGTTTTGAGTTATCCGCAGAATACCACCGGATGCTCTACGTACCGCCCGGGTTTGCGCACGGCTTCAGTGTACTGAGCCGCGAGTGCATTTTCCAGTACAAATGCACGGACTATTACAACAAAGCTTCGGAAGGCGGCATCCTCTGGAACGATCCGCAGTTGAACATCGACTGGCAGATAGATGAGCCCATCGTGTCTGATAAAGACCGCAAACTGTCAACTTTCAATGACTTTCAGTCGCCATTCAAGTAAGCTTAAAAAGACACTTACATACAACAATAGCTGTTATGAAAGGAATCATTCTTGCCGGCGGTGCCGGTACGCGTCTATATCCGCTCACGCTTGTGATGAGCAAGCAGCTAATGCCGGTGTACGATAAACCCATGATCTACTATCCGATGTCCTCGCTTATGCTGGCAGGGGTGAAGGAAATCCTCATCATCTCAACGCCTGAAGACCTGCCCAACTTCGAGAAGCTGCTGGGCGACGGCTCGCGCCTGGGGATGTCATTCTCGTATGCCGAGCAGCCAGAGCCCAAAGGGCTGGCGCAGGCGTTTACGATCGGTTCGGATTTCATCGGCAGCGACAAGGCTTCGCTCATTCTTGGCGATAATATCTTTTACGGCGAAGGCCTCTCGAGAACCCTGCAATCGTGCATGGACCCCGAGGGCGGCATCGTGTTCGCCTACCACGTGAACGACCCGGAGCGCTACGGCGTGGTGGAGTTCGATGACGATGGGCGTGTGCTGAGCATCGAAGAGAAACCCCAGCAGCCGAAGTCTTCCTACGCGGTGCCGGGCGCGTACTTCTATGATAACGACGTGATTAACATCGCTCGCAACCTGAAGCCCAGTGCACGCGGCGAACTGGAAATCACTGACATCAACAAAGCCTATCTCGAACATGGTAAGCTGGAAGTGCGCGTGCTGAACCGCGGCACCGCCTGGCTGGACACC
>CAZTEZ010000135.1:0-8081 GCA_964611815.1 uncultured Bacteroidia bacterium
CGCGAGGAAGGCCTGACGGCCGTCAACAAAGCGCTGCGTGTGTATGTGTCTGACCAGGCGCACTACTCATTTTCGCGCGGGATGCAACTACTTGGCTTGGGCACGAATAACCTTGTGAAAGTCGAGAGCGAGCCCAACGGCAAGATGATCCCCGAGGAGCTACACAATGCGATTCGCGAAGACAAAGCCGCTGGCCACCTGCCGTTCTTTGTCTCAGCGACGGCTGGTACGACCGTACTAGGCGCATTCGACCCCATCGAAACCATCGCCGATATTGCTGAGCAAGAGGGCCTTTGGCTGCACATGGACGCCGCCTGGGGTGGCGCTGTGATGCTCTCGCCCAAGCACAAGCACCTCGCACAAGGCAGCCACCGGGCACGCTCGGCCACCTGGAATCCGCACAAAACCATGGGCATGCACCTGCCCTGCTCGGTGATTTTGTTCCGTGATGTTGGCACAATGGGCACGTCGTGCGGCTCAGGTAGCACGGAATACATCTTCCATGAGTACGAGAACGAGGCCTACGACATGGGTCCGCAGTCATTGCAATGCGGTCGCCAGGTCGATGCGCTGCGCTTGTGGCTCACCTGGAAGCTCTATGGCTCAGACAAATACGCGGAACGCACGGAGCATTGCTTCGCGCAAACGCAGCATGCAGTCGAGTTCATCAACAAGCACCAGCGCCTGCACCTGATGCGCGATCCGGAGTATTTCAACATCGTGTTGCAGTATGTACCGGAAGGCGCCGAGCCAGGTCCACACCTCAACCAGCTGAACGAAACAGCACGTAATAGCTTGGTTCAGAGCGGCGATAGCATGGTGAACTTCTCGTTCCTGAAAGACGGCAACTTCATCTTCCGCCCGGTGTTCGCCAGCGCCGAAAAGACGTTCGAGGATGTGGAGCTGATGCTCAACAACATCGTGAAACATGGCGACAAAGTGGCGAAGGAAATGGCCACCACCACTGCACGCCGAGCGACTGCGCAGTGATTGCGTTGTTCGCCTAAGCTAAGTAAAGCGCTACCCTACAAGCCTTTATGGCGCCCCAGTTTGATTGCGATTTCATCGTGATACATCTGCAGGGCGTCATCAAGGATGGGTAGCGCTTCTTTTTTGGACAGAATGTTTTCGACGGCCACCGACTTGTTTTCCAGCTTCTTGTAGTCTTCGAAGAACGAGCGCACTTCGTGATGGAAATGGGGCGCAAGATCCGCTATATCCTCTAAGTGATTGACACTCATGTCATTTTCGGCGACTGCGATGATCTTGTCATCCGCTTCGCCGTTGTCCAACATGCGCATCACACCGATGACTTTGCAAGACACGATCGTCATCGGAAAGATGGTCGCTTCTGAAAGCACGAGAATGTCGAGCGGGTCGCCATCGTCGCAGAACGTCTGGGGGATGAAGCCGTAATTCGTTGGGTAATAGACTGCTGAGTACAGCACGCGGTCGAGTTTGAGTAGGCCGGTGGCCTTGTCGAGCTCGTATTTATCGCTGCTGCGTTTCGGAACTTCAATCACAGCGTTGACGAATTCGGGAGCGCGTTCGCCAGGCGGCAGGTCGTGCCAGAGGTGCATCTTGAGTAGGTTTGAGTTTCGCCGCGAAGTTACGACAGGCCGTCATAGCCATCAACAGGCAAGGCGGCTTTCTCAAACGGATTTCGGGTGCAGTGTGTTAAGTGAGCAGCAAACACGCTATTCCCCCTCTATGCAGTCCCTCAAAAGTCATTCATTATCAAATACTTACAACTGGCTAGTCACCGGAATAATTACACTATTTATTGTAGCAGTTCCCTCACTGGTGCAGAGTCAAGCGCTTCTTGAATTCGAAGCTGGCGTCGGCTACGTCACGCGTAACAGCATACAGGTGCCCGGCGATGCACCAGAGGCGACCTACTTCGATGCAAATGAAGCCCTCAGCACCAATCCTGTTGCGGCGTATCGAACACGTGCTGGCTATCGTATCGGTGGCCGACACAACATTTTTGTGCTCGCGGCCCCGCTCAGCTCTCGCTACACCGGCAGTTTTAGCGAGGATGTGCGCTTCAAAAACAACACCTATCAGGCTGGCACGCCCGTCGAACTCGACTACACCTTTAACTCCTACCGCTTGACCTACCGTTATGACGTCTGGGGCAACCCGCATTGGAAAATCGGTGTGGGTCTGACCGGTAAAATCCGTGATGCAGCGGTCGCCCTGCGCGAAGAAAATGGCGATCAGTGGGCGCGCACGACCGACTTTGGGTTCGTCCCGCTCATCAATCTGCACGTGGGCTACACGGCAATCGAAGACTGGTGGCTCACGCTCAACGGCGACGGTTTGGTGAACCCATTCTCGCCGTCCGTCGGGCGCGCGTTTGACTACCGATTGGCCGTACGCTGGGAGTTTGCCGAAAACGCGCAAGCCTTTGCAGGCTATCGCTTCATCGAAGGCGGCGCTGACGTCGACCAGGTCTACAACTTTGCGTGGATCAACTACGGGGTCGTCGGACTCAGCTACGGATTCTAAGCATCAAAGAGAAGCTCACACACCACAAAATAATAAAAGCCAGCTACTAAGCTGACTTTTTGTTTAGGTGTGGGTGATACTGGATTCGAACCAGTGACCTCTGCCCTGTCAAGGCAGCGCTCTGAACCAACTGAGCTAACCACCCGATGCGAGGGTCGCAATAATACCTTGCGGCTTGCAAAAATAAGGCATCTCTTGGCCCTGTGCAAACTTAATCTGTGGCTTCGTTGGTCAATCCCTTTAGTTTCGCATAACGCAAGTACTTGGCATAGGCGCTACGCCGCGCAATCTGGAAGCCAAGCCAGCCATCAAGGAAGCCAAGCTTTAGAAAGTAGGCCTTGATGAACTCCCAGGCGGCTTTCGAAAGCTGCTTGGGCAAGCTGTACGTTCTGCCTTTCGCGTGCAGCTCTTGCGCCTTGAGTTCGGAAAACTTCACGATCTGTGCGCGGTGCTGCTCAACAGTCTGCACAGTGTAGTGTTCGCAGACACCTGTCAGGCGTACTAATTTAACCTCTCGTGTATATTGCAAGGTTTCGTGCACATAATCCCCCACCCAGTGCGCAGTTTGCCTATGAAACAAACGTGGCTTCCAATCCGGGTTCCAGCTGCCCCAGCGCACCTTTTTCCCGCAATAAAAGACCCTGCGTTGTAATTCGTACACTTGACCTAAATCTGATAAATCCGCCTCACGGATGGCTGTCTGTAATTGCGGACTGAGAATTTCATCCGCGTCTATCGACAAAATCCAGTCGTGTTTGGCGAGGCTATTTGCGTGATTCTTCGTCGCCGCATAGCCTTGCCATTCACCCTGCTGAAAATTGACTCCCAGCGAGTTACAGATTTCAGGCGTGCCGTCATCAGAAAACGAATCGTAGACCAGCCCCTCATCTGCCACCGCCTGCAGCGCCATGACGCATTGCCGAATCGTCATCGCCTCATTTTTGGTGATGACCACTGCAGATATGGGGCGTTTAGCTAGCATGAAGCAACTCTAGTACGTATGACCTAATCATCTTGCACTTCGTAAGACTTGCCATCCAGGCGCTCTAGCCCGGCCTTCGCTTTCTGCTCCAGGCCCGACTGATACTCGTATTCATCCAAGTTCAGCGCCTGCTGATAGTGCCAGCGCGCCTGATGCCAATCTGCCTCTTGCTCAAACATATAGCCGATATGATAGTAGCTGTAAGCCGACATCCATTTATTCAAGCTGCTCGGTTGGCGAATGGCAAGGTTGTAGTAGGCCTTGGCTTGCTCAAACTTACCGCGCGATTGGAAAATGCGACCGTAACGGTAATAGAGTTCGCATTTTACGTCATAGTTCAGGTGTACTAGCTTTTTCGCCAAATCGTCCAGTACCGCTTGCGACAGCAAGAAATAGCCCCCGTCGTACAAATAGCGTGCCTTCATGAGCATCAGTTCATCCTCCCGAAAGCCATACTTCAGGAAGTAGGTCGCCTTTCTACGTGCATACTCATCTTCCCCTAACTCGCTGGGTTTCTGCGTCAAAAGGTCCTGCAGATGTTCGCGTGCACTGCTTTGGCGCTCACTCAAAGCTTCTGCCATAGCGAGCTTGAAAATCGCATCTTGGCGCAGCAGCGGTGAACGCGAATTCACGAGAAAGCGATCGAACTCGCGGATCGCATCATTGTAGTTGAGCTGGTATAAGTACGCCCGTCCTAGCAGATGATACACAAACGGAAAACGAGCGGTGTACCCGCCATCGCGCAGCGCCTGGTCGCTCAAAAGCGTATCCAGCGCCTCGTCAGTTTCGCCGCGATCGATCATGGAGGATGCCCATAAATACCTAAACCACACGGGCTTAGGACTATACTCTAGCATGGTTTCCGCCCGATTAAACGCCTTGTCTTTGTCGCCGGTCAGGTTGCGATCGACGTAATACAGGATGATGAGCGTCTCCCCGCGCAGCACTTGTGATTTACGACCGGCAAGCTCCAGTTGTCGCATGCCCATGTCGAAATCTTTTTCCCAGCCCAGCAGGTTCACCGCCCACAGATACTTCTTTGGCACCACCGATAGTGCGACTTTCAGCAGTCCATCCACCCGGTTGTAAAGCAATTCCTTGGGATTGTCTTTCTTTTGACGCGCTACATGCTTACGCGCCAATCGAATATCGTTGACCGCAGCCATGTAATTCTTTCTCAAGAACTTGGCGACCGCCCGCTCGAGCAGCGTCTCGGCTTGAAGGCCGTGTATGAAATCTTGCTGATCCTGCTTGTCGAGCAGGCTAAGAAACTTCTGGATCTCTCGCAGGTAATGATCGATCTCGCCATCTTGCAGGCTGACCATCGCTTTCAGGAAAAGCGTATGATTGCGATAAAACGCCTCGTAAACATAATCTTCTTCGAGGCGAAGCGTGTTGCTGGCGGCCTTGTAGTCAAAATCCAGCAGATGCATTTCCACTTGTTCACGCACGCTCAACTGGCCAGCGTGTGCTGTGAATACAAAGCAGGAACAAAAAATAAAAACTATGACGACCAACCACGAGCAGCCGCCAAACGAGCCCCGAGGCGGTCGAGTCGGCTGATTATCAGCTTGCTGTTGCAGCTTCCTCTTGGGCTTCCTTGCTTTTGAAGAAGCTATGGTCAACGAGGATACGGCCGCAGTTTTCACAAGTAATCAGGCTTTTCTTCTGGCGAATTTCAAATTGCTTTTGCGGCGGGATAATCGAGAAACAACCACCGCAGGCCTCACGGTCCAAAGTTACAACAGCCAAGCCATTCCGCATATTATGGCGGATGCGTTGATAGGCTTTCAGCAGGCGGTCTTCGATTTTTTTCTGAGCTTTCTCAGAGTCTTTCTGCAGGCGCCTTTCGTCAGCCTCAGTCTCCTCAATGATGTTTTCCAGCTCTTTCTTCTTCGCCTCCAGGTCCTCTGTACGCTCGTTGTAATACTGCTGCTCTTTTTCGATTTTTTCCTCGCGCTCAGAAATAAACGCACCAAACTGGTTGATCTTGCGCTCGGCGGTCATGATTTCCAGTTTTGCCAGCTCGATCTCCTTTTGCAGGGCCTCATACTCGCGATTGTTCTTCACATCGCTCATCTGGCGGTCGTACTTCTTGATAGAAGCCTCACTCTCAGCGATAATGCGCTGCTTTTCAGAGATTTCGGAGTTCGCCTCGTCAACCTCTTCCTGAATGCGGTTCAGGCGGCCCTGAATACCGGCCAGCTCATCTTCCAGGTCGCGCACCTCTTCGGGCAAGCCACCACGGACCTGATGAATGCGGTCGAGTTTCGAGTCAATCTTCTGAAGGTCAGCCAGGTTTTGGAGCGTATCGCGAATTTCAGCCATTGTAATGAAAGTACTGCGTATAGAAATCGAGACTGAGGTGGCCTAGTGGCTGCGGTTCAGGAAAAGTACCGCACGGGATTGGTGTTCACCTCGGACTTATAAAGCGCGAAATTAGAAAATTTTTCCGAATTCGCCAGCAAGTAATTGTAAATCAAATCGGCGGTGAACTGCTCGCTTTCCCAGTGGCCGATGTCGCAATACAGAACCTTGTCTTCGGCATCGAAGAATTTGTGGTGCGTTACGTCACCCGTCACAAAGGCATCGGCTCCAGCGGCGATGGCATCTTCTAACAAAAAGCTGCCGCTGCCACCACAGACGGCCACGCGCTGCACCGTAGCGCCCGAGAACGGGGTGTAGCGAATGCAACCCGTGCCAAAAGCATCCTTTAGGCGCGATAGGAAAGCCTCAACGGCCTCCGGCTCAGAGAGCTGCCCGATCATGCCAGAGCCAATCGGCGCCTCTGGCGTACTGACGGCCGTTTTGTGCGCGAGTATCTCGCAGTTTTGGAGCCCGATGCGACGGCAGATTTCTTCGTTGACGCCAGTCTGGATGTTGTCGAGGTTCGTGTGGATGGCGTGCAGCGCCACGCCCTCGCGAATGGCCCGTAGGATGAGCCGGCTGACCCAGTCGCCGCCATCGAGTCGGGTGCGCTTGCCAAACCAAATCGGGTGGTGGCAGACGATCAGGTTGCAGTTGCTGGCCAGCGCCTCGTCGAGCACGGCATCGGTTAGCTCGAGCGACACGAGCGTGCCGGTGTTCTCGTCATCGGGCAAACCTGCCAGCAAGCCGACATTGTCGTAGCCCTCGGCCAGGCTCGGCGGCGCCCAGGCGTGCAGAATATCAATAACGTCTTGATGCTTCATTGGGGAAAACTCACCTGTTAAATCCTGTCAATCCTTCCAAATCTTGTAAATCCTGGTTCTAAAACAAAAAGGGTGAAGCCTTAGCCTCACCCTTGTATGCATGAACACAAAAGTCGGTGAACAGCCTTAGTTCTTCTCTTTTGCAATGACTTCGAACGTCAGTTCAGCCGAGATGTTTTTGGCGAGATCGACTTTCGCAGTGTACTCTCCGAGCGTTTTCACGTCTTCAGGGAGGGTAATCTTGCGGCGGTCAACTTCGATGCCTTTCTCTTTGAGCTGGTTAGCAAGTTGCAGCGCGGTCACTGAGCCGAAGATCTTGTCTTCCTGGCCCACGAGCGCCGAAACTTGCACCTTCGTGTCGTTAATCTTTTCAGCAATCTCCTGATAAGCCGCGAGTTCTTTTTCGCGCTTGTGGGCTGCCTGGCGCTGGTTTTCTTCCAGCTGCTTTTTGGCAGAAGGCGTGGCCATAACGGCCAAACCCTGCGGAATCAGGTAGTTGCGTGCGTAGCCAGGCTTCACCGAAACGAGCTCGTTTTTATCGCCCAAGTGCTTGACGAAATCTTTTAGAATTACATCCATGGTGTTTGCGGTTGGGGGGTGAAGAACTTAGCGACGCTTCTTGGTCTCGATGCCGTACTGCTCTTTGATGTTGTCTCCGATGAACGGAATCAACGCCAGGTGACGTGCACGTTTAACAGCCGTGGCAAGCTGACGCTGGTATTTCAGGCTGGTGCCTGTAATACGACGCGGCAGCAGTTTGCCCTGGTCGTTCACGAACTTGAGCAGGAACTCGGGATCCTTGTAGTCGATGTATTTGATACCGGCGCGTTTGAAGCGGCAGTATTTTTTGCGGGGCGGACGGATGTTGGACAGCGTCGGATTCACCGGCGCATTGCCAACGTTGGCATTCCTACCACCTTTTGTTTTGAGTGCCATAGCTTTAAGGGGTTATGTTGCTCTGTTGGGGGTGGTAAAATCAGTTGTTATCCGCAGCCTTAGACTTCAGTTTGACGCGACGCTTCTCCGCATAAGCGATGCCGTGCTTGTTCATTTTCACGGTCAGATAGCGTATGATGCGTTCGTCAAACTGGTACTCGCGCTCGATGTCGGCGATCAGATCGGGCGTTGCCGTAAATTCCGTGAACACATAGTAACCACTGGTGTGCTTAGCGATCGTGTAAGCCAGCTTCTTATTGCCCCAGATTTCCTGGTTGATAATCTTGCCGTCGGCCTTCTCGATCATGTTGCGGAATCGGTCGACAATCGCCTTATAATCAGCTTCCTCGAGCCCGGGCTGCACGATATAGGTACTTTCGTACTGGCGAGTATCTTGAATTGTCATACGTAAAAGCGTTTTAACGCGAGTGGCGAAGTTACAAAACTGCCACGGAATAACG
>CAZTEZ010000136.1:0-8027 GCA_964611815.1 uncultured Bacteroidia bacterium
GTTTATTGTCTACGCTGGAAGTTAAGCACTTCAAGAGAACGCAAACTAAGAGAGCTTATCGAAGGACCTCCGACGATAGAACATCTACAGTTGACGGAGGTCCTTCGACAAGCTCAGGATGACTAGGGTCTATCCCAAAACCCAAAAGGCTTGTCATGCTGAGCGAAGCCGAAGCATCTAATCGCACTTGAAATAGCTGTAAAGACACGATTAGATTCCTCGGAAGACCTCGGAATGACGCGATTATAAGTTTTGGGATAGACCCTAGGTTGGTATAGTTTGAAGGTATACTGAGGTCCTTCGACAAGCTCAGGATGACTGCTTTTTATGTCCTGATCCAGCGCACCCTGCTTCGATCTCAATAAGCTGCCAACCTGGCACGTTGTATTTTTAAGGACTGGCAGAATGCCATCGGCATAGGCTTTGTTACCTTACACAATCCCCCAACCTTTTTACGGGTTGTGGGCTAACACGCGCTTATGACAGACCACGCAAAAGACACCCCCTGGGGCACCCACGCTGATTTGAGCCAGTTCGACAACCTCTTTGACGGCGATGTGACCGATATGTACGAAGAATCGGACGCTGACCACGATAAGGCCAAGCTACCCGACGATTTGCCCGTACTGCCGTTGCGCAACACAGTGCTATTCCCCGGTGTGGTGATGCCGATTACAGTGGCACGCGACAAGTCCATCGAGCTCGTGAAAGCCGCCAATGATACCGAACACAAGATGCTCGGCGTGTTGGCGCAAAAGGAAATCGAAGTCGAAGACCCCGGCCCCAAAGACCTCTACCGCACGGGCACCATCGCGCAAATTCTGCGCATGGTACGCATGCCCGACGGTTCGATTACGATCGTCATCCAGGGCCGCCAGCGCTTCATGGTCGAGGAGTTCATCCAGGAGGAGCCCTTCATGCGCATCACGTTCGAGACGCTGCGCGAAGTGAAGCCCGACGACACCCGCGCCGCTGCCATGATGCGCGTGATGAAAGAGAAGTCTGGTGAAATTATCGAGCTGGCGCCGAACATCCCGACCGAAGCGAAACAGACGCTGGAGAATGTCGACAACCTGGCGTTTCTCACGCACTTCATCGCCGCCAACCTCAACATGGATGTCGACGACAAGCAGGACATCCTGGAGACGATGGTGCTGATCGAGCGCGCAGAAGCCGTACTACAGCACATGAACCGCGAGATGCAGCTGCTGGAGGTGAACGCCGAAATCCAGAGCCGCGTGAAAGACGACCTGGACAAGCAGCAGCGAGAGTACATCTTGCGCCAACAAATGCGCTCGATTCAGGAAGAACTGGGCGACCAGAATTTCGAGAACGAAATCGAAGAGCTACGCGCCCGTGGCGACGACAAAGACTGGCCCGACGAAGTTGTGGAGGTGTTCGACAAAGAGATCAACAAGCTCTACCGCATCAACCCCGGTTCGCCGGAGTACGGCGTGGCGCTCAACTACATCGAGACGCTGCTCGATTTGCCCTGGCGCGAGTACACCGAAGACAAGCTCGACCTGAAATACGCCCGCAAGGTGCTCGACGAAGACCACTACGGGCTCGACAAAGTCAAGGACCGCATCATCGAATACCTGGCCGTCCTGAAACTGAAAAAGGACATGAAAGCGCCGATTCTGTGCTTTTACGGCCCTCCCGGTGTCGGCAAGACGTCGCTGGGCAAGTCTATCTCCCGCGCGCTGGGTCGTGAGTTCGTACGCATGTCGCTCGGTGGCGTGCACGATGAAGCCGAAATCCGCGGTCACCGCCGGACGTACATCGGTGCCATGCCGGGCCGGGTGCTGCAGGGCCTGAAGAAAGTGAAAAGCGGCAACCCGGTGTTCGTGCTCGACGAGATCGATAAAGTGAGCCGCGACTTCCGTGGCGACCCCTCTTCGGCACTGCTTGAAGTGCTGGACCCCGAGCAGAATAGCGCTTTCAACGACCACTACGTTGAGCTCGACTACGACCTCTCGCCCATCATGTTCGTGGCAACGGCCAACTCGCTCGAGACCATCCAGCCCGCCCTGCGCGACCGCATGGAAATCATCGAGATCAACGGCTACACGCTCGAAGAGAAGCTCCAGATCGCCAAGGCGCACCTGGTGCCCAAAGTCCTGAAAGAGCACGGCCTGAAAAAGCGCCAAATCAAGTTCACGGACGCGGCTATCTCGCAGATCATCAACGAGCACACCCGCGAAAGCGGCGTGCGTAACCTCTCGCGCAAGCTGGCGAACGTTGCCCGTGGCGTGGCGGCAAAGATCGTGTCTGAGGAATACAAGTCGGTGACCATCAGCGAGAAAAACGTGGAGGACTACCTTGGCGCGCGGCGCTTCGAAAGCGAGACCTACCAGAGCGTGGATGTCCCCGGCGTGTCCGTTGGCCTTGCCTGGACGCCCACTGGCGGGCAGATTCTATTCGTGGAAACCGCACTCACCCGTTCGCGTGGTGAGCTGAGCATCACCGGCAGCCTTGGCGATGTGATGAAAGAATCGGGCCTTTTGGCCTACAAATGGCTGCGTGCCCACGCCGAGCAGTACAACATTGACGAGTCGCGCTTCACGAACTGGTCGCCGCACATCCACGTGCCAGCGGGTGCCATCCCGAAAGACGGGCCCTCGGCAGGTGTGGCAATTCTGACGGCCCTAGCCTCAGTGTTCACCCAACGCAAAGTGAAAGACAAGGTCGGCATGACCGGCGAGATCACCCTGCGCGGCAAAGTGCTGCCCGTGGGCGGCATCAAAGAAAAGGTGTTGGCCGCCAAACGCGCCGGCATCAAAGAGCTGATCCTCAGCCACCAAAACGAGAAGGACGTGAAGGAAATCAAGCCCGAGCACCTGCTCGAAGGCCTCACGATCCACTACGTCGAGTGGATGCACCAAGTACTGGAACTCGCGCTGGAAGCCGGCGTCGTGAGCGACCCCATCGAGTTTGCGCCGAGCTCGGCGATTGGTTTTGGGGCGGAGAGCCGGTCGTAGTTACCTCACCCCTTCACCCCCAAGTGCAGGATGCGCGCGCCGGCGGGGCCCAGCGGGTTCACGCTTTTGCCGACGACCACGCCGTCTTCGGGGGCGTAGTAGTCTTTGATGCTGCGGCCATACAGGTCGCGTAGGTTGGCGATGTGTTCGCCCTTTTTGACGTGCTGGCAAAGCCTTGGGTAGACTTCCAGTACGCCGCCCTCGTCGGTATAAATCCAGTACGAGCGCTTGCAATAAACCGCCTCGGGGCCGTCGGGTGCGGCGAACTCGGCCGGTAGGCCCTGCATGCCCAGATGATGCATCACCCGACGGATGCCGTTGAGGCTGCGCTGAACAATGCGCTCCTGAAAGGTGATCGGGTTGCCCACCTCGAGCGTAATCGCTTTGATGTCGTAGAGGTCTTCTGCGGCATCGCGCAGGGTGCCGTCTTTCGCCTCATTGTGGACGAGGATTTCGGCATTCAGCAGCTCGCTGATTTCGCGGGTCTCTTCGTGTTTCAGGTTCGCGCGGATGTACAGTGAGTTGATGCGCCCGAAGCTGGCGGTGTGCAAGTCGATGAGGTAGTCGAGCTGCGGCAGTGCGCGCGTCACGAAGCGGTTGGCGTAAATCTCGCTGCGGTTGCCGTTGGGTTTGCCCGGGAAAAGGCGGTTGAGGTCCATGCCGTCGATGAAAAAACGCTCCTGTGTGAGCAGCGAAGGCACATTCACCCCCGGGATACCGACGACCGTCCCGGTTTGCGTTTCCGGCGTCAGTATTTCGTTGAACAACGTGTGGATGACATCCAGGCCATTCAGTTCGTTGCCATGCACCGCCGCCGTAAGACCCAGTACCGGCCCATCTTGTGCGCCTTTGCACACCAGAACGGGAATATAAACAGGGCTACCCAAGCCATCGGTCAGTAGCTTGAGCGCCAGCGTGTGCATTTTGCCAGCCGCCAGCGGTTTTAGGTCGAGGGTGTCAACTTCCTGGATATGCTCGTCGATGAAAGGCATGGTGGGTGAAGTAAGGCGTAACCTTCAAATCTCTGAAACTGAGAGATACTATCGACCAGTCGCGCAAAATAATCTCCACAAACGAAGATGCCCCACCACAGGGGCAGGGCATCGGTTAGTGCTGGACGAGAAATGCGTTTGTGCGATAGCAGACGTCCGTGGATACGCTGAGTGTATCAGTCGACCATCGGTGTGCTGTCGTTGCGGTAATAGACCTGATCGTTCACGAACTCTTCGATGCCCAGCAGCGTCGGCTTGGGCAGCTCTTCGTAGTGTTTGGCGATCTCGATCTGCTCGCGGTTTTCAGTCACCTCTTCGAGCGACTCAGAAGACGTGCCGAATTCGGCCAGCTTCTCGTTCAATTCATTCTTGAGTTTGGCGCCAATCTGTGCAGCGCGCTTGCTGAGCACCACAACCGTGTAATACACGTTGCCAGTCTCTTGCTGCAGCTCCTGCATATCGAGGGCCTGAATGCTCGTGCCCATCAGAATATGATCTTCTGCGTTTTCGGCGGGCTTTGTGATGGCGTCTTTCAATGAAATTTCGTCGCTCATGTGCTGTTCAATTACTCGTCGGGTAGTACGTCGTCGGTGCTAATACCGGTTTTCTTTGGCGTGAGTGGCATCAGACCGGATTCATCCGGCTTCTGGGCGGTTTCGAGACCTTCTTCAATGCGCAGAAGCAGCTTTTCGGCTTGCTTGGCATATTCGCCACTGCCAAAAGTGTCGACAAAGTTATAATAATATCGTTTCGCGTCCTCAAAACGTTCGTACTGTTTGTCCGCAACGCTCTTTTCGGCGTAAATGACCGCCGAGCGCAGGCGTTTGAACTGCACCTCTTCCCGGAACTCCGCATCGGGATAATCCTGCACCAGGTTCGTAAACGCCACGTTCGCGGCCTGATAAAGCTCCATTTTGTAGTACAGCTCCGCCTGGCGCAGGGCTTTCTTGGCCAGCTTGTCGCGCATTTCACGTATATACTGCTCGGCTTTTTCGGCGCGCTCGTTTTCGGGGTACACCTTCAGGAAAAACTGAAAGAACTCGATGGCCTTGTAGGTCTCGGTCTGGTCCAGCTCTGGGTCGTCGCTCATCAGGTAATAGACGTAGGCGCGGAAGTAGGTCGCATCGGACGTGTACTCCGAGTTGGGGTAGGTTTTGATGAACTGCTCGAAAAAGTAGCCGGCGGTGATCATCTCGCCCATGTACATTTTGCTGGAGGCGAGGTAGTAGAGGATCTTCTCGCCGCGCTCGGCACCGGCGTAAAAGCCCAGCAGCTCGGAGAAGATCTGGCTGGCGGGTTCGTATTTTTCGCGCTCGAAGTAGCAGAAGGCGGCCGAATCGCGATCGGCAATGTCAGTGCTCTTCGCGAGTTTGGCGCAGGGGTCACAACCAAAGAGCAGCACGGTGAGGCTCAGGGCGCTGAATAGGACGAACAGGCGGGTGGTGGATACAGAGGCAGTTTGCGGCATGTCGCTGCGAAATTAACAGAAAGCCACGGATACCAACTCCGAAAGCCAACTCCTTATTGCACAGATTGGGCTCTGCCTTTGTCCCTAGATCCGCAAAACCTGCCTTCAGCTATAACTAGACCGCCTACAAATAGCCCTAGGATGCCGACTATGGCCGTTTTTCAGCGTACATTAGTGTTACAACAAGCAAACACACCATACACCGAATACCGATACGTCATGTCCGTCTCTACCGCCATGGGCGAACTGCTGAACAAGCAGATCACCAAAGAATTTGAATCTGAAAAGCTATATCTGTCCATCGCTTCCTACTTTCTGGAAGAGGAACTCAACGGCTTTGCCAACTTCTTCCTCGTGCAGGCTCAGGAAGAAAACAGCCACGCGATGCGCCAGTTTCACTACCTGCACGATGTGGGCGGGCGGCTCGACCTGGGGGCCATCCCCAAACCGCCGCACAAAATCGAGTCGATTCTGCAGGCGTTCGAGCTCACGCAACAAAACGAGCGCGCCGTAACGGAGTCCATTCACGCCATTGTTGAACAATCGCTGGCCGAAAAAGACTATGCCACACACACGTTTATGCAGTGGTTTGTGACTGAGCAGGTGGAAGAAGAGGCCGTGGTGAGCAACCTCCTGAGCAAGGTCAAGCGCATCCAGGACAACCCCAGCGCGCTGTATATGCTCGATGCCGAGCTCGCCCAGCGCAAGCTAGACAAGGGCGCCTGAGCGCTCACAACCAGCACCGGCCCAACGATTCTGCGCAGCTTTCGCTAATTTCGCCTTTCAACTTTGATGGAGATGGTGATGCGAAAGCTGCGCTTTTTTATACTCTTCAGTCTGCTGGCTACCACTGGTTTTGGTCAGCAAGTGCCCGGGGTATTTTCGGGCCCGATGCTCGGTGAGGTAACGCCCACCAGCGCACGCATCTGGCTGCAAACCGAAGCGCCCGCCAAGGTGCAGCTGAAGGTGACATCGCCGCAGATCTTCACGCTGCAAATCCGCACCACCGAGGCCGGGCACCGCCTCGCCTCCTTCGAGCTATCAAATCTGCAACCCGATCAGCGCTACACTTACGAGCTGCAAATCGACACCCTGGCACCGCAGACGTTCCATTTCACAACTGCGCCCGAAACCGGCACGGCAACGGACGTACGCTTCGCGCTCGGCAGTTGTAAGCTCGTGACCGGCAACATGTACAAAGACCCGCGCAAGAGCAAGCGCAGGAAGTACCGCATCTATCGCGAAATCGCCAAGCTGCAACCTGAGCTCATGTTCTGGCTGGGCGACTACGTCTACATGCGCGCCGACGACCACGGCGACACCGCCCGCGTTTACCGCCGCTACAGCTTCAACCGGGCGCTGCCCAGCATGCAGCCACTGCTGCACCACACGGCCAACCTGGCGATTCTCGACGACCACGACTTCGGCCCCGACGATGCCGATAGCAGCTTCAAACACAAAGCGCTCAACCAGCAGGCGTTCAAGGACTTCTGGCCCAACGGGCAATTCGGCGAGGCGACTGTGACGGGCACCGAGCGGCTGTATCAGTATGCCGACCTGGATTTCTTCCTGACCGACAACCGCAGCAAACGCTGCAACCCGCAGCTGCCCGAAGAGCTGCGCGACAGTACCGCGGGTGCGCTCAAACGCAAGCGCCTCGCCAAGAAAAACCGCCACCGCCGCACCGACGGCCAGGGCATGGGCCCGGCGCAACTGAAGTGGCTCATCGACGGACTGCAGCGTTCGACAGCCAGCTTCAAGTTCATCCTGATGGGCAGCCAGTTTTTGAACAACGCCGAAAAGACCTTCTTCGGCTACAACTCGAATTTCTACCACGTCTCCAAACGCGAGTACCACGCGATTATCAACGCCATCGACTCGCTGCAAATCCAGAACGTCGTCATCCTTTCGGGCGACCGCCACTTCGCCGAGGCTTTCGAATACCGCACGCCTAAACACGACGTCCGCATCCTCGAACTCACCTACTCCGGTCTGAGCTCGCCCAACATTCAGCTCTTTAGCCGCGAAAAGACCGACCGCCGGGTCGAGGGCTCGTATTTCGGCAAAAAGAACTTCGGTTTCGTAGAGGTGAGCGGCCCCGCTGGCCAGCGCGAACTGCGTGTGAAGACCTACAACAAGCGCGGGAAGGTCAAGCGGTGGTTTCGATGGGTGATGGAGTGAGGTGTGATTCCCCCTTACTTAACTGATTGTACATCCTGAGGCGCAGCCGCCTCAGGATGTAACCTGTATGCATAGCAAGCCCTCACCCCTCCAGCCCCATCACAAAATCGTGGAAGAAGAACAGCTCTAGGGGCGTGTAAAAGTTCAGCATTTGCAGCTCTTGGAACGTGTGCCACCCATACACCACCTGGCGGTGGAGGCGGCAGAACGTCAGGTTACGCCCGCCGGGGCGGGTGGTGAAGGGCGCCAGCGCCCGGGCGAAATCGCTGTCGGGCAGGCCGGGGCTTTCGAATTCGATGTGGCGGTAGACCTCGTTCAGCGTGAAAGTCAGCTCGACGGGTGTGGGGTTGTGCGCGAAGGTAGGGCGGTGGCGGGTCTCCTTCGCGTCTTCGAAACGCAACTCGC
>CAZTEZ010000137.1:0-7945 GCA_964611815.1 uncultured Bacteroidia bacterium
TCGGCACTGCAGCGCCTGCGGCAGATCGCCATCCACCCGGGGCTGGTGGACGAGGAGCTCTCGCAATCCGGCAAATACGATTTGATGAAAGACCTGATGGCCGAAGCGATTTCGGAAGGTGACAAGGTGCTGATCTTCTCGCAGTTCGTGAAGCACCTGGCCATCATCCGTCGCGATCTGAAAGCCCAAGGCATCAATTTTGCGTACCTCGATGGATCGATGAGCTCTGAGAAACGAGCCGCCGAAGTGGCGCGCTTTCAGGAGGACAACAACGTAAAGGTCTTTCTGATCAGTCTGAAAGCGGGCGGCGTGGGCCTGAACCTCACCGCTGCGCGCTACGTGTTCATGCTCGACCCGTGGTGGAATCCGGCCATCGAGCAGCAGGCCATCAACCGTGCGCACCGCATCGGGCAAAAGCAGACGGTCTTCGTCTACAAATTCATCACCCGCGACAGCATTGAAGAGAAGATTCTGAAGCTGCAGGAGCGCAAAATGGCCGTCGCCAGTGAGGTGGTGCAGAGCGAGGAGAGCTTCTTTAAGTCGCTGAGCAAGGATGACTTGATGTCGTTGTTTGAATAAGGTTAGAACCAGGATGTACAGGATTGAGGACAGGATTTGCAGGATTTTTCATTAGGCCTACAAAGCATGTTACATCCTGAGGCGCAGTTTTTTTCTGCTATCCATGATGTGAATTCCTGAGCGCAGCGAAGGATCTAAAAATACTGATTGAGAACCAGGATGTTCAGGATTGAGGATGGGATTTTCAAGATTCACACTTTCAGTTCCGGCTATGTAAAAACCGTCGTCTCGACCTTGTGGAGAGACCCGAGCAAGTAGTAAGCCCTGTCCTCTCGGGTCTCTCCACAAGGTCGAGACGACGACCTCTACGAGGCCGTTCACATGCGATCCGGTTTTGACTTCAACAAATCCGGCACCCAATCCTGAAAATCCTGGTTCAAATTTCCCCTAACTTTGGCCCCCATGCCCGCCTTGCTCACCGTCCCCCCACCAGATGTCGCTGCCGATGCCAGCGAATTGCTGCGCTGGCTGCTGCCAGAAGTGGCACTGCTGGCTGGGTTGCTGGTGGTGCTGCTGGTGGATGTCAGCGTAAAACAGAAGCGCAGTGGACTGCTGCCGGGCCTACTCTTCGGTAGCTTCGTGGTGAGCGGCCTGCTGTTGTTCTCACAATCTCAATGGATTGAGCATCTCGGCAGAGCCTACCAGCACCCGCTGCTCATGGTGGATGCCCAGGCGCTGTACGTGAAAGCCATCGTGCTCGGCACCGCCACGCTTGCGACGCTCATTAGCCTGCTGAATCCCAGGCTAAAGCAAGCGATTGCAGCGGGCAAAGAGTATTGGTATTTGCTCGCGGCACTCACGCTTTCGCTGAGCTTGCTGGCAAGCGCCACCCACCTGATGTTCATTTGGATGATCATCGAGACCGTCTCGATTGTGAGCTATGCGTTGGTAGGTTTTCGCAAAACCGACCACCGGGCAGCGGCAAGTGCCCTGCAGTATTTCATCTACGGCAGCGCGGCGGCAGGGCTGATGGCCTTCGGCATCGCGCTCTTTTATGGTCTGACGGGCAGCATGAGCCTGCAGGGGGGGATGGACGTCTGGGGTCCTGAAACGCTGGGCACCGCGTTGGCTGTGCAACCGACCGGGCCGGTGCTGCTGTCACTCGGGCTGGTTTTATGCGGCTTTCTGTTCAAGCTGGCGGTGTTTCCGTTTCACTTTTGGGCACCCAATGCGTACCAGGGGGCGAGCGCCAGCGTGGCGGCGTTCATCAGCACGGCGCCCAAAGCTGTTGTGGCGTTTGTGCTGTGGCGGTTTTGCAGCGCGGTGTTCAATCGTATTCTGCCAAGTCCGGAAGTCGACTTCCAACACCAGATCTATTTCGTCTGGGGCTTCACACTGCTGCTCATCCTGACGATGACCATCGGCAACCTCGGGGCGCTGCGACAAGACGACTACAAACGCCTGCTCGGCTTCTCGGGTGTAGCGCAGGCGGGCTTTCTGCTGATGCCAGTGGTGGCCATCGCGGCGCTGGGTCACAACCCCAAGCTGGCCCCCACACTACAAGGCGCGTTTCTGTTCTTCCTGCTCGTTTATATGCTAATGGGTCTCGCCAGCTTTTTCCTGGGCCAAATCTTCGCGTCTAACACCGGCAGTTATAGTATATCGGCTTGGAGCCAACACCTGAAGTTACCCACCCTGCCGGCCGTGGCGCTGGTGGTTGTGATGGTCGCGCTCATTGGCCTGCCGCCTACAGCGGGCTTCACGAGCAAGCTGAGTGTGTTTCTGGGCACCTGGGAGGCGTACGAGTCCTTGCAGCTCACGCGGCTGGGCACGCCGCTGATGGTGCTGCTCATCGCCGGGCTCATCAACACGGTCATCGGGCTGGTGTACTACCTGCGCATTCCCGCGCAAGTGCTACTGAAACCCGCTGCCGAAGCCAAGCCCCTGGCGCTCAACTTGAAATCGAAAATGCTGCTCGTGTTGCTCATCGCCCCACTGCTTTGGCTGGGCGTAATGAGTTTCGATGACTTGCTCAGCTGGCTGGGCAGTCTTTAAGTTCGCACAAGCATGACACCGAGACCAGTAAAAAACTTACACTAATCGCCTTTAAAACAGACGCTAAGGTATTGCGAAAGTTGCAGAAAAACCCGTACTTTGCACATCGCAAAAAGAATACGCTGACAAGACACCCGTATGTATCTGAACACTGAAATCAAACAGGAGATCTTCAAAGAGAAAGGCCACAACAAAGATGCCAAAGACACTGGCTCTCCTGAATCTCAGATCGCCCTCTGGACGCATCGCATTGCCCACCTGACGGAGCATCTGAAAAAGAACAAGAAAGACAAGTCGACCCAGCGCGGTCTGCAACTGCTCGTGGGTAAGCGTCGCCGGATGCTTTCCTACCTGAAGAACAAAGACATTACGCGCTACCGTGCGATTGTTAAAGAACTTGGTCTGCGTGGCTAACCCACGCTGACTTTTCTGCGCTTAGGGCGCACTTTTTTGGGTGGGTAGCCCACCCTTCATCTGCTAGAAACTGTTGAGAATGAATGTAATACGCAAGTCCGTTACACTGGATAACGGGCAAACTATCGAATTGGAGCACGGGCGCCTCGCCAAACAGGCTGATGGCGCTGTTGTTTTAAAGACCGGCGACACCATGCTTTTGGCCACCGTGGTCGCCAACAAAGAATTTGATCCGGACTTCCCGTTCCTGCCGCTTTCGGTCGACTACCGCGAGAAGTTTTCCGGCTCCGGTCGCATCCCCGGCGGCTTCCTCAAACGCGAAGCCCGCCCCAACGATCACGAGGTACTCACCTCGCGCATCATCGACCGCTCGATCCGCCCGATGTTCCCCGATGGCTACAAGCCGGAGATTCAGGTGATCGTCCAGCTCATTTCGAGCGACATCCACGACCAACCCGATGCCCTGGCGCTCGTAGCCGGCATGGCGGCGATCATGACTTCCGACATCCCCTTCGAAGAGCCCGTTTGCTCGGTGCGTGTGGGCTACAAAGACGGCGAATACGTCATCAACCCGCCCTTCGACGATGCCGAGAAACTGGAGCTTGACCTCATTGTCTCTGGCACCGCCGACAATATCACGATGGTAGAAGGCGAGGCCAAAGAGGTGTCTGAGGAGATTATGACTGAGGCGCTTAAAACTGCCCACGAGTCAATTAAGAAGCTGAACGCCGTGATGGAGGATATCCGCAAAGAAGCGGGCAAGACCATCCGTGAGTTCGACGTCCCTGCCGAGCGCGACGATGTGCGCGACTTTGTTCGTGAGCAGACGAGTGACAAAATCAACTCCGTCATTCACAAGCATGACCTGGGCAAGTTCGAGCGCAGCTCTGAGATCAAAGCCATCAAAGACGAGATGGTGGAGGCGCTGAAAGAAAAGTTTGGCGAGGAAGCCGTCACGGAAGAAAAGCTCGACGATAAAGCGAAGAGCTACTTCAAAGACCTGCAGTCGGAGCTCGTGCGCAAGATGATTCTCGACGAGGGCGTTCGTTTGGACGGCCGCAAAGGCGAGGACATCCGCGACGTGTGGTGCGAAGTAGACTACCTGCCCCGTGCGCACGGTTCGTCGGTTTTCACCCGTGGCGAGACGCAGAGCCTGACGACGGTCACGTTCGGCACCAAGCTCGACGAGAAGATCGTTGACCAGGCGACCGAATCTGGCTACAAGAAATTCATGCTGCAGTACTCTTTCCCGCCCTACTGTACGGGCGAGGTGAAGTTCCTGCGCGGTCCGGCCCGTCGAGAAATCGGCCACGGCAACCTCGCTGAGCGTGCTGTGAAAGGCATGGTACCCGAGGACAACCCCTACACGCTGCGCGTAACATCTGAAGTGCTGGAGTCGAACGGTTCCAGTTCTATGGCGACCGTTTGTGCTGCATCGCTCGCGATGATGGATGCCGGCATCAAGCTCAAGCGTGCCATTTCGGGCATCGCCATGGGCCTGATCGTGGAAGGCGATAAGTACGCCATCCTTACCGACATCCTTGGTGACGAGGATCACCTCGGCGATATGGACTTCAAGCTTTGCGGTACCCGCGAAGGCATCACGGCTTGCCAGATGGACATCAAGGTCCGTGGTTTGTCGTATGAAGTCTTGGGCCAGGCGCTCGCACAAGCACGCGATGCGCGCCTGCGTCTGTTGGACATCATGGACGAGACGATTGCTGAAGCCCGCGAAGACTACAAAGAATTCGTGCCGCGCATCGTGCGTATGGAAGTCGCGAAAGACTACATTGGCGCCATTATTGGCAAGGGTGGCGAAACCATTCAAGGCCTTCAGGAAGAGACGAATACGACTATTACCATCGACGAAGTCGATGGCAAAGGCATCATTCACATCTCGTCTGCCAACGGTACGGATATCGAAAAGGCCAAAGAACGTATTGAGCAGATCACTTACGAGCCCGAGGTTGGCGAGGTGTTCACCGGCAAAGTCGTGAACATCCGTGAATCAGGTGCGTTCGTCGAGTTTCTGCCTGGCAAAGATGGCTACCTGCACATTTCTGAAGTCGCGTGGGAGCACATCCCGAGCATGGAATCCGTGCTTAGCACCGGCGATGAAGTGGAAGTGATGTACGTTGGCATCGACAAACGCAACGGTAAGCACCGCTTGAGCCGCAAGCGCCTGCTCGACAAGCCGGAAGGCTACGAAGAGCGTCCGCGTGGCGGTGGTGGTGGCCGCGGTGGTGATCGTCGAGGCGGTGGCCGTGGTGGCGATCGCAGAGGCGGCGGCCGTGGCGGCAACCGTGGCGGTGGACGTCGCGACTAACTCGACTGCCAAGCCGATTTCAGAATCGGTATAAACCAATTAAAGCCCCGCAAAACGCGGGGCTTTTTGTTATCTTGGCCTCAGTTCAAAAACACGTATCCTCTTGTCTAATACGTCTTCTAAAAACGCCCTGATTACCGGTGGAGCCGGTTTTATTGGTTCAGCGCTTGCCCATCGCCTGCTCGAAGATGGCTGGCACATTAAAGTGCTGGATAACCTGTCGACCGGTCGAAAAGAAAATATCGAAGACCTGCTCAGCAACGACCACTTCGAGTTTATTGAGCATACGGTTACAGATCGGTCTGTTCTGGCGCCACTCATCGAATGGTGCGATCACTGCTATCATCTGGCAGCCCCAGTTGGCGTGAAGTATATCATGGACAACCCGGTGCTGACTATTCTCGACAACATTCGTGGGATTGATGCGGTACTGGAGCTGTGCAACCAGCACAAAAAGCGCGTACTGACTGCTTCAACGTCAGAGGTATACGGCAAAAGCCTAGACCTACTGGACCCAACTGAACAGCGTAAGCTGAAAGAGGACGACAATCGCGTGGAAGGTAGCACCATGAACCACCGATGGGCCTATGCGAACACCAAGGCCATGGATGAGTTCCTCTCGTTGGCTTATCATAAAGAGCACGACTTGGAAGTGGTTGTCTGCCGCTTCTTCAACACCGTTGGGCCTCATCAGCTGTCGAATTACGGCATGGTTATCCCCAATTTTGTCGAGCAAGCGCTGAAGAATGAACCGATAAAAGTCTTTGGCGACGGCTTGCAAAAGCGCAGCTTTATGCACGTGAATGATGTTATCCGCGCGGTGATCGGTTTGATGCATGATGACTCTGCAATGGGAAATGTTTTCAACATCGGCAATCCCTTCGAAGTCACCATCAATTACCTCGCCGAGCGCATCATCGAACTTGCCGGTAGCAAAAGCGAGTTGCAGCATATCCCTTATGAACAAGCCTACGGCGCGGGCTACGAAGACATGAAGCGTAGAACTGCAGATATCAGTAAGTTAAAGGCGCAACTGAGCTTCGAAATCGAGTACGATCTGGATGGCATCCTTCAGGATGTCATCGACTACAAGCGGGAAAAAGTAAGTCTTTAACAGCGTTTCCCCCGGTCTTTCAGCCTGGCACAGCGTGAAGGCTTTCCACAAAGTTGTCCACAAAACAACGGTGCAGCACTGAGTGCTGGCCGCTATGTTGCCTGCCAGTTAACTTAGGTTTAATTCTGTGGCTTTGGATGCGGGGGATATTCGCCGTAACTTAGTATTTGTGTCTCTTTGATTAGCACCCCCTATCTCTTTCAACTGAGCGTTTCAACCGTGCGCTACCTCCACTCAACTCGGGGATTTGCGAAATAATTGGCACGTATTCGACAAATCGAGAAGACTCCACACGATGCGATTCAACAAAACCATACTTACCATTAATGAAATCAGCTTCCAGGTGCTGATGGAAAAACTTGAGGAAAATCCTGACCTCATCTGGCGCTGGCGCCGCAAAAACAAAGGTGACTGTGTCATCGAAGAAGGCTACTGGTTCCCCGGTGGCAAGCACTACGCTGCGATTAACTTTTGGGAAGACGAAAGTGGCAAATCGACCACAAAACACATCGCTCTGAACATTAACGACAAGAAGGAATCCATCCTGAAGCTGAACGCTTACAACGACCCGAAGCTCGAGACGTTCTACCGCACATTGATGCAGAATATTCCTGGCTTTCAGCAAGTTGGCTCCAAAAAAGTTTGGCAAAAGGTGTACGAAGGTTCTTTCTTCCGTCGCACGCTTGAGCGCTTCATTGAAAACGAGAAGCCGCTGATCGACGAACTCATTCGCGAGCACCAACCGCCGCACATCACGTTCATTGACCCTGAAGTTTTCGAAGAAAACAAAGAGAAGATGATTGCACTGCGTGAGAGTCTGAAAGCTGAAAAAGCCGAGGAAAAGACCCCGCGCCAGAGCTTCGAAGCTGCCTTACTTTGATATCGGCAATCTAAACTATTGAAAGCGTCCTGAAAACTCAGGGCGCTTTTTTTGTGCCTGAGACGCTGCAATTCAATCTATGAATGAAAAGAGTACTGTCGCTTAGCGACCTTCCGGCAGTATGCGGCCAGTTAGTCGTAGCAGATTCAACTGCGTGACTTTGAGCGCCTGGATCGACTCCAGGCGAACTTGCTCGGCGCGCAGTTGCTCAAGCTGGATTTCGCGGAAGTCGAACGTGTTGATGAGCCCGCCTTCATAGCGCTCTTTCGCCAGGCGCAGGTTTTTGCGTGCGTTTTCGAGGCGGCCCTGGCTGAGCTTAAGAATCTCGAGCTGCACGCGATAGCGGTCCAGTGCCGTGGCCAGTTCGTGGGTTAGCTGGTGGCGGACCTGGCGGATATTTGTCCTTGCAATCTTGGTGTTGATCACCGCCTCCTCGATATCTCGACTAGCCTGCCCGCCGTTGTAAATGTTAAAGTTAAGTGTGAAGTTTGCGAAGAAGCGGTACGAATCGCCATAGCCTGAGCGGTTAAACTGCTCCGAAGTCAGTTCGCCATAGTTGTACGAACGGCTGCCACCCGTGCTGAGGTCGAGCGTCGGCAGGCGGTCGCGGCGCTCTAACTGCAACTGACGTTTCTGC
>CAZTEZ010000138.1:0-2354 GCA_964611815.1 uncultured Bacteroidia bacterium
GGGGCTGATTGCTGCGGTGGTTGGTGGGCTGGTGGTGCCGGCCTTTCGCGGTGCGAACCTGGGCATCAACGGTCCGGCGGCGGCACTGATGGTCATCGTATTGGCCGGGGTAGAAGGCATGGGCGGCGGCGACCCTGAGCTCGGCTACCAGCGCACGCTGGGCGCAATTGTGATGGCCGGTCTGCTGGTTGTTGTGTTTGGCTATCTGAAGCTCAGTCGAGTGGCGGAGTTCTTCCCGACGCCCGTCATCGAAGGGCTGATGGCCGCAATTGGTGCGATCATTCTGATCAAGCAAATTCACCCGCTGCTGGGTGTCAAAGAGAACACCGACAGCGTGCTCGCCTCGGCGCTACACATACCGCAGAGCATCGCCACGCTCGAGCCTCACGCGGCGCTGATAGGCGGCATATCCGTCATCACGCTGGTGCTGATGAACAGCCTGAAACGCGCCGTGCCGTTTATGCAGAAAGTGCCGATTCCGTTCGTTATTCTGCTGCTGGGCATTCCCCTCGAGATGCTCTTTCACCTGCCGCAAGACCCCTACCTCATCCACTTGCCCGACAAACCCGTGGAGGGCCTCGTGCTGCCCGATTTCGGCAGCTTCCTAACGCTTGATTTTCACTTTACGGCTGTGTCGATTGCCATCATCGTCTTCCTTGAAACCCTGATGCTAGCGCTGGCCATCGACAAGCTCGACCCCTTCCGCCGCATGACGGATTTGCGCAAGGAGACGCTGGGCGTGGGGGCAGCGAACACGCTTTCGGGGGCCATCGGTGGTCTGCCGTTGATTACTGAAATCGTCCGTGGAGCTGCCAATGCCCAGAACGGCGCGCGCACCCGGCTCTCGAATACTTACCATGCGCTGCTACTGCTGGCCTTTGTGTTTGTGCTCAAAGACCTGATTCAGATGGTGCCCATCGCCGCCTTGGCGGCCATGCTCGTGGTGACGGGCTTTCGGTTGGCGCACTCGCGTAACTTCGCGCTGGCCTGGCGCATTAACCGCTGGCATTTCGCGGTGGTGATGGGAACGTTTCTGGCCATCGTACTCACGAACGTGCTTTACGGCATTCTCATCGGCATGGGCATCGCGTTGGTTATCAACCTTTTGCGCGGCGTGGGCCTGGCGAGCTTGTTCAAGGCGCAAATCCGTACCGAAAACTGCGCCGACGGCAGCTGCGATGTGCACGTGCTGGGCAAGCTGACGTTCACGAACTATCTGAGCCTCAAGCGCCAGCTGAAGCGCATTCCACCCGATCGCGAGGTTGACCTATACCTGAACGCCGCCGAGCTGGTTGACCACACCGCCGGCACGCACCTCATCCGCCTGGCCCGCCACCCAGAAATGGCCGACCTGCCGCACCTGAAAGTGCATTGGGAGGGCTGGCGCCCGCAGATTTGAGGGAGTGGAGAACCGGGATTTTTCAGGATTGGGGGCAGGATTTCCAAGACTGATTTATATAACTTAAAAAGCACTTTGATTAGCAGGATTCGTAGCCGTAGGTCCTTCGGCCAAGGCCTCAGGATGTACCGACTTTCATATTACCACAACAACAAACTGTTACATCCTAAGCGACGTCTTCGGCGCGAAGGACCTACTCACACGGTCACATGTGCAATCATCCGGCGGAAGTTCTTCGGCAAACCCCATTGTAGAAAGCGAGCACAATCCGGAAGTCCGCCCCCAGCGCTTGAAACCCGGCGGTGCTTGCTAACTTTGCGGTATGCGCGCGTTTTGGATAGCCCTGGCCACGTCAATCCTGCTGCTGAATACCTCGTTGGCACAGGATGCGGCAGACTTCGTGGATGCTGCCCGGCAGAACATCGCCAAGGGCGACAAGCGCCTAGCGAAACAGCAGCTGGATGCCGCGGGGAGGTTGCTGCTGAGTGTCTCGCAGCCCGCGGTGGCGACTGATGCCGCTGAACTGTATCTGGAGCTCAACGATGGGCGGCCCGTCGTGCAGCTCATTGAGCCGCTGCTGGAGGAGCGTCTGGCCGAGGCGGATTACTACCGGCTGCTGTCAGAAGCGTTTATTAAGCTCAACAAAAACGATTCGGCGCGTGCGATGGCCAAAGCGGGGCTGCGGCTCTTCCCAAAAAGCGGCGCGCTCTATCGGCAGCTGGGGCTCACATATAGCCGCGAGCTGCAGTTTCAGCAGGCGGCCAGCATCTGGGAGCGGGGTGTGCAGGCCGAGCCCGGCTATGCGTGGAACTACTACCACCTGGCGAAATACTACTCGCAAACCGCCGAGCAGCTTTGGACGATCATCTACGGCGAGACCTTCATCTTGCTCTACCCACACTCGGTTGCCACGCGCGACATCGGTCGGCTGGTAATGGCGGCGTATCAACAAAGC
>CAZTEZ010000138.1:2364-7776 GCA_964611815.1 uncultured Bacteroidia bacterium
GTTTACGAGCGACAGCACCCGGCGAATCCGCTTCACACGGGCCGGCGAAATGCGCATCGAAGAAGGTCAACCGGTGCCCAATTTCCCGTTGGCGTTTCAGAGCAACCACGCTGCCGCCGCCGCGAAAGTCTTTGAACAGCGCGAGCCCACCCCCAAACTGAACGTCTTCGAACTCACCGACCTACGGGTGCAGTTCCTCGACTACTGGTTCAGTCAGGAGCTCCAGCAGCGCTACCCGAGTGCGCTGTTCGACTACTGGCAACGCCTGCACAACGCGCGCTTGCTGCAGGCGTACGTGATCAAAGAGCTCGGCTATGTGGATGCCCGCGCCCACCGCGAGCTGATGCGTACGTACCGGCGAGATATTGAAGACTACGACACCTGGCGCGAGGCGAATGCTTTCCAGATCAGTCGCATTGGTGCGCTGTGGTCGGGGCGTTTTTCCACGCCTTAGTCTCAAACAGGGGGATAACTTGCGGGAAACTGTTGCGGATCTGCTGCACGCGAAATTCAAAAAAGTGCCATATTACGTCCATTACGCTTTTTTCAAACATGTTTCGAGCATTTGAATTGAGCAACAACCGCTAACGCTACAACTTGACGCAGAACCGCTTATGGCTACTCTTGTAATCGTTCGACACGGGCAGTCGGTATGGAACAAACGCAATATGTTCACCGGCTGGATTGACGTGGACCTGACGGAAAAAGGCATCGCCGAAGCCCATTTGGCGGCCGACAAAGTGCGCGACATCGAATTTGATGTCGCTTTCTGTTCAAAACTCCGCCGGGCCCAGCGCACGTTGAACATCATGTTGAAGCACCAGCGAGAGGATGTCGAGATTCACGAGGCGGAAGACCTCAACGAGCGCATGTACGGCGATCTGCAAGGCCTGAACAAGGACGAGGTCCGCGAGCAGTTTGGGGCCGACCAGGTGAAAATCTGGCGCCGCAGCTACGACATTGCCCCGCCCAACGGCGAATCGCTGGCTGACACCTCTGATCGCGTGATACCCTATTTCAACGCCCAGATCCTGCCCGAACTGGAAGGCGAACGCAACGTGCTTGTCGCCGCACACGGCAACAGCCTGCGCGCACTCATCAAACACATTGAGGGCCTCTCGCCCGAAGAGATCGTGCAAGTGGAGGTGCCCACGGCCCACCCAATCATGTATGAGTTCGACCGCGACATGAAGCTTCTGAGCAACAGCCGCGCCCAACAGGCCTGATTGTCAACCCCCCACTTCAAGCAGCGCCCGACGGTTGGCGCCACTCATTCAACTTGCATTTGAGGTAGCAATCTCACGTTGTCCAGCACCCGCTGGCCATTCACCTTCGTCAAGTGGTGTACGCCTTTTGGCATAATCATCAGGTCGTCGAAGACCACAGGGCTGTGCTTAGCATCCACAAAGACCTTGAGTGTCCGGTGCTCGGGCGTCAGTTCGAAGCTGTGGTCGAGCAGCAGCCAGTTGCCGTCGCGGCCGTGTACCTGTTCGATGATTTTCATCAATTCAAAAGTTTCGCTGCCATCGGCTTTTTGCAGCACCAGGTCGATTTTCAGTGGATGTTGGGCCAGTTTGTGTAGCGTAAAGTGCATCCAAACGCGGGCGCGGTAGGGCACCGGCCGGTCGATACCCGAAAGGTCGAACGACAGCACTTCCTGCCAGCTATTGTCTACGATTTCAGCCGCCCGTTGGCCAAAGTAGGCCGCGGTATCGGTGGTGGGGGCGGTCGTTTCGGTTTCGAAGCTGGTGTACAGTCGGGGGTAGCGCAGCAGGCTGCTGTCCTGGGCGTAGAATTGCCCAGAATACGCCGCGCGCTTTTTGAGGGTGTCGTAGCGCGCGATGGCATTGTTCATCAATGCCCGGTGTGCGCTTAGCCAGTCCTGGGCCGATACGCTGCGCAGCACCACATCGCCGGTGGTGGCAATGCTGTCGCCCAATTCGTAGAGCCAGGCGTGTTGGGGCAGGCGCTTGGTGCCGGGCATGGTCATTAGCAACAGCGGCTTGTCGTTGGGCAGCGTCTCGAAAAACGCCGGCAGTTTGGACTGCAAGGGGATCAGTGCCAAGCTCATTTTTTCGACCCCTGCTTCTAAGGGCACCCTTGCGGATTCAATGGCCACGCTGGGCAGGCCCGTTTGCATTTGCAGTGCGTAGAGCTTCTGGTGCAAGTGGCCCAGTTCGGGGGTGCTGGTCTTGAACGCCCCGCGCTCGGTGCCGTGCAGCTGCACGGGTGCGGTCAGGATGGCTTGGTAGCGCGCGAAATCGACCGCTGGCAGGTCGAACTGCGCGCGAGCTTCGGAGCCGGCTTTGAACGGGTTGGGTTGAAGGTTCAGATACAGGATGCGCTGGAACATGAACGACTCGAGCACGAACCCGAAGAGCAGCAAGCTAAACAGCCAGCGCCGATTTGACCCGGCGTTGCGCCACAGCATGCGGTAGCCCACCACCCAGGCCAGGCCCGAAAGCAGCAGGTGGTAGATCCACACAAAGCGCCCGAGCGAGCGGAACTGCTTGAGCACCCCAAGCTGCTGATAGAGCGCATCGGGCAGCGCCCGAAACGGGATGGCCATGCCCATAACCGCCGAGGCAAAGATGGCCACCACCAGCGTTAGCAGCAGTTTGTCTTTGGTCTCCAGCCCCCACAGCCGGAAGTTGACCACCGCCAGCTGCCGAAACAGATACACCCCACCCGCCAGACTCAGCAGGTAGGTCGACAGCCCCACATAGCCGATGCCTTCGAACTGGAACTCGTCGGGCCAGTCGAGCCAGCTAAAGTTAAAATACGACTCCAGGGGGACGGGGAAAAACAGGCTGATGAGGTTGCTGCGGTAGGCGTACAGACCGTAGGGGGTTTGGGGGCGGAAGGCCGCATCGTCGGTCAGGGCGATCCAGCCTTGCATCGCAATGGCCGGCACGGCGATCACCAGCAACATGCCCAAAAGCAGTTTGAGTTTGTAGGCGTTGGTGCAGCCGCGCCACTTCAGCAGCGTGAAGGTCACGAGATACACCCCGATAAAAAGCGACAGGATAGCGAAGTGGTACAGATGTATGCCCGTCACCACGAACACATGCACGCCCAGTAGCGCCAGCCACCGCCATCGCTCCTGCCGCACGAACAGCTCCAGCAGCAGCCATGCGAGTGGCAGCACGTGCATATACGCCAGGGCATAGTGCCCCTTGAACCTGAGCCAAAGCGGGTGCATCAGCAGTATGGCCGCAGCCACGGCGATGGCGATCACCGCCTCCACGCCATAGAGCCGCAGGATGCGAAACACGCACACCATCCCCAAGAACACCGAGAGCAGCAGCAGCACGTGCATGATGCCGATGACGCGATCGCCTACCGGATACACGTGCCGGTCGACGAACTTGAGCGCATTCGAGAGGTAGGGCTGCGCGTCCACGAAAGTGACCTGCTCGCCCTGGGGGTAGTTCATGGCCTCGAGTCGGCTGTACGACGAATCGTGCTGCACATGCCAAACGGGGCCGAAGTAGTTCTTGATGGCGTCGCCCTTGCTGTCCAGAATGAAATCATTCGGGTAGTGAATGATGGTGTGGTGGTTGGTATAAATCAGCAGCCCGAACACAAAGCAGGCGACGATCCAGTGCAGGCGTTTGGTGGAGTTCATGGCAATCGGCATATAGTAAAACAGGACCGGTGGTGACGCAGGGCGACTAGGTCCAAATTAACCCGTTGCCGATGAAACACATCAGTAAAAAACTGCAGTAAAATCCTGAAGTCACGAAGAGCAATGCAATAAATACTCTTCGCCAAACGTGATTCATCTGTGGCAAAAATAATGCAATACCAATGGCCAAGAGCATCCAGGGGGTACCGTTGAATGGCAGACTCATGGCTGCTACAGGTACATCAGAAAAGTGCTCGGCTGTCAGAAACCCCCAGGCAAATAGCGTTACGACCAGCAGGTAGCCCAATATAGCCGTCCGTTTTAAGACATTGGTTTGCCAGGCACGTTGCAATTTCATTAAGCCCCAGATGTATAAATAAGGGGTGGCATATATGTAGCGGGTTGCCCCATGTGTGTTCGAGTGCTGCAAAAAGATGATGGACAACCCCTGACCAATTAAACATACCGCGGCCAGCAACTCTAGATAACGAAGCGTGCCCAGTGTGAAATCCTCAGCCTCGGTTTTGTGTATATACACGGCGCGTAAGTTTCGCCAGACTGTATTTGCCACATCGGCGAGTGCAAGCATGGAAATCCCAAATACCCCCATCAACTCAAGCATGTGCCCACTATGCGACCAACTACCCAGATAGCCTGGCAGCTCGAAACTGGTGCCCCAGTTTTCTTCCAACACTGTGATGAACTTGAAGGGGCCTGCCCCGCTCTGCATTTGTACAGCTACGGCAATAGCTGTGCCGCCTATCAGCGGCAAGATCGTGATGGCCAAATTGGATAGATGCTTCAAAGGCCTGGGTTTGAGCAAAAACCTAAACCCTTCGATACAGACCAGGGAAGCAACCAGAATCAGTAGCGCTGGTCGCGTTAAACCCAACATCATTCCTCCGATTACCCAAAGCAGAGGCCAGCGCTTGTGCAGACCAACTAAAAAAGCTATAGCAGCAAAAAAGTAAGTGGACTCTGTGTAAGGAATCGCAAAACAGACCACTGATGGAAGTGCAACACCAACCGCGTATAACGCGATCCTGAGATTAGGCTTGAGATTGGGCGCAAGCGAGCGCAACAAGATTAACCAGGCTGTGATGAACAGCAGCCAGTTGACGATGCAGATCAGATACGGGTTACTGCCGAACAGTCGATACAGCCACGGGAAGAGCGGAAAAAAGGCGTAACTACTCTCTCGCACGCCGTAGCCTTCCACGGCAATGTGGTGGTAGTGGTCGGCGTCCCAGCGGCTGAGGTCCTTTTTGGTGATCGACGGGTAGGGCAACTCGAAGAGATTGGGGAAGTCGATGTTGGAATCCCATCGCCAGGTCTTGTAGGGCCGGTCGAGCAGCTCGTAGTACACGTACTCCGACTGCAGCGCGCGATAGATCAGCAGTGCCGTGCCCAGAAACAAGAGCGCGATGAAAAACTGGCGATAGGCAATGCCGCGTGGGGTGATCATGCTTGCAAGATAAGCGTTCAGTTTGTGTAGGCGCGAGGTCTCAGGCAACTGACTCATGCACACGCTTTGTTAAGTCAAAAAGGTAACTTCTTTTTGAGGCGGTTGTTTACTAAAGCAACCCTTTATGAGTTAAAGGGCGCCGCTGCAGTTTAAGCCGACTCGGATCTTTAGCAAAACAACCAGTCATAACTGACTTACGTTTGCCTCGAAGTCAGCCCCCAAGAAATACCCAAGTTAGCCATCAAGCCTCGTTGAGCGTTTAGCTAATATCCCCCAACTGCGGGCGCAGCACGACGTCTTCGAGCACCGTGCGCGGGGC
>CAZTEZ010000139.1:0-5288 GCA_964611815.1 uncultured Bacteroidia bacterium
AAAGTATTTTTTACTTCTCTTTTCCTAAAAACCAGTCGATCATCAGATCCCGTTGCTTGATAAGTATCAAGGGGTCGAAGCGAATCCAGGGGAGTTCGGCTATGCCCGCATCTCCTCCCAGGGTAACGAAGCCCATCGGCTTCGAGGGGCGATACGATTTAAGCCGGCCCCGCCCCTCCCTTAAGGCGATCACGTTATCCGCGGCCCTTGCGGCCTGGATCTTGGCCGTGGCCCCCAGCTTTACCTCCGGCACATCGTTCGCATCTCCCACGGCGAAAAGATTGCGGCGCCCCGCGACCCGGAGCTTCTCGTCGACCCGAATTCGACCGGATTCGTCGAGGGCGCTCCCGCCGTCGATCAGGATCGTATTCGTGCCCACACCCAGGGCGGGATAGATGATATCCGCGGAGAATTGCCGCCCCTGAGCGTCGAAATAGCGCCTCTCCCGTTCCTCAAGGCGGGTACCGAGGTGCACCTCGACCCCGAGCTTCCGCAGTACCCTGAGCGCCTTCCGCCCGGCCCCGGCGGAGAGGGCGGGCAACAGCGCAGCGCCCCCCTGTACCAGGCTTATAAGCTTATCCGGGAAGTGTTCGGCTATCTCGCCGGCCAGCTCGACCCCCATCCTAGAGCGGAGGGCTGCACCTACGCGCACCGCCTGGCTGGCCCCTGCCGCTGCGACGTGACGCATGGGGAGGCCGCACCGGCAGCGGCGAGGCCTCTGAGAGCTACGTGGCAGGCTCGATGTTCGCGGCAGCTTTGGCCACCCGCACCGCAGCGCTCTGGCAGGAGGCCCTGCGTGATGAGCTAATCGAACTGAGCAAGCCCGAGCAGTCGGCGCTGCTGAAAGCGCTGCTCGTGCACGATGCCACAAAACGCGCCGCCATCGACTGGCTGCGCAAGCACGTGAGCGACACGCCCGCCTCGCCCTTCAACGTTGAACAATGGATCGCGCATTTCCTTGGGCATGGCCTGGCCAACACCCTGCCCCCCCAACCGCCTCGCCCGGGTAGCGTGCGCTTCTTTCACACCGGGCGACTGGTGCCCGGCGATGGCGACCGCTTTGCCATCGAACTGCCGCAGCAGCTGCTCGAGCACGAGGGCCGGCAGTTCATGACGCTCACGCTCGCGTGGTTCTCGCCCACGGCCAACACCGGCACGGGCTACCGCAAAGTGCAGCTGTGGCCGGATATTTCGAAACGCAACCCACTGGGCCTCCGCTCGCGGGCGCTCGATCGCGAGGCCATTGCAGAGGGCACGCTCTGGCACGAGCATTTCGAAAGCCTGCCCCGCAGTCGCCGTGGCAAGTGCGACACCCTGCGCATCACGCTGAACGCGCGCGATGTGATCATGAACATAGATGCGCGCCACAAACCGCTGGCCTACGCGCTCATCGTGACGCTGGGCACCGAGCCGAGCCTGCCGCTCAAGGCGCTATTCCAGCAGCAAAACGACAGCAAGGGTTTGTTCTGAGGCTACGTTAGGCTAAGGTGTTCGCTAGAGTTCTACGAATTCTAATGGCCAGCCCCTGGAGTGCGACTTTTTACGTACTTTAAAGTCCCGTATTTGCCTACCCTATGTGCTACCGCCTCGCCCTGTGTGTCCTGTTGTTCAGCCCGTTCGTCCTCAACGCCCAGCTTGTGTTGGGCCCAGATGACACGCCCCAGCCTGATTCCTCGTACATCATCAGCACGGGCATCAACCCCTTCATTTTCGGGAGCGGCCCCACGGGTTCTAACCAAAGCTGGGATTTTGGCGACATCACCCCTACCGCTCAGTCCGTGATCTCCTACGAATCTGGCCTGAATAGCCTTTACGGCACAAATCCACTGCTCTGGCCGCTGTTGAACTCCCGATACGGGCGCGGCATCACGCTTTTCCCAGATGCGATTAAGGATATCTTGGAAGACCAGATTGGCATTCGGCTCGACGACGAGTACGAGTTTTACGACAACGATCGCAGCAGTGCGTTTCGCAAGAGTGCGTTCGGCGTAACGGTAGCCGGCATTCCCATCGCCAGCGCGTACGAGGACAAGGAGGATGTGCTGCGCTTCCCAATGGCGTACCAGGACAGCTTCGTCGACTCGTTCAAGTACGAAATCGGCATCCCCGGGCAGGGCGGCATCGGTATTGCCGGCGAACACGAGGCGGAGGTCGATGGCTGGGGCGAAATCACATTACCACTGGGCACTTTTGAATGCGTACGCGTGCGCCATGTGGTTCGCCAGGAAATCGACCTGAGTGATTTCTCGGAAGCCATCGGCACCGTGCCGTTTACACAAATCTACATCCAGTGGATCGGCGACCGCGAGGGCATGCCGCTCGCGCAGCTTAACGGTGTTGAGGTGTTCGGCGTTACGGCTTACACCTCATTTGAGTTTCAGGACTTCGACCGCCTGCCGGTCGTTGATTTCCAGGCTATTTCATCGCGGACTGGATGTAAGTCACACAAAGTGGTGTTTGAAAATAGTACAACGGACTACCTCAATTACACCTACAATTTTGGCGACGGTACCACCAGCGAGGGCTCTTTTATTGACAATGTCGTAGAAACGCACACCTATACCGAGCCGGGCACCTACCAAGTGCGCCTGACCGCCAGCAACATTTACGGCGAGCGCTCGCGTGTGCGGACGGAATACATCACCGTCGGTGGGCCAGAAGCCGAGTTTTCAGTCACCGAAACTGACTTACCCGGCCCCAACAGTGCCGCTTCGTTTGTAAATGAGAGCCAGAATGCGAGCGTCTACCGCTGGGATTTCGGCGATGGCGTGTTTAGCACCGATCCCAACCCGACCCACTTTTACCAGGACAATGGCAGCTACAGCGTGCGCCTGATCGCCACTGACATCAACGGCTGTCGTGATACAGTGCTGAAAACCAACGTCATCAACGTGGGGCAAACCTCAAGTCGAGACGGCATTGCGATTGAAACCGGTAGCTTTTCAATTTACCCCAACCCGGCGACCGATCAGGTCACGCTGCAGTTCGGTTCAGCACCCACGGACCCCGTCTCAGTGCGTTTGTTGGACCTTTCGGGTCGCGAAATCCACCGTTGGGAAGACCTTCAGGTGCAGCAAAATGGCACTCGCGTGCAGCTCAACCTACCTTACCACCTACAAGAAGGCGCTTTTTTACTACTAACGAACGTTTGCAACTACAGTTCAAGCCAGTTGCTGACCATTCAGCGCTGAATGCGCTGCGTTTCACGCAAAGCCCGTACCCCAAGGCGCTCAGGGGCGTAAAAAGAAGTGTACATTATCACTGATACTCACTTCTTAAAACACCCCACCATGAAACGCTTCACCCTTGCTCTCGCCCTCACTTTATTAATGAGCCCCCTGCTGATGCAGGCCCAGCTCGGCTCTGTCGGTCTGCGCGCCGGCTTCAACGGCGCACCCGGCGGCCTCACCGGCCAGTACTTCATGACTGAACGCAACGCCATCGAAATGCACCTGGGCCACACGGACTGGAAAGGCGACGCCCCGATGATGCAACGTGGCGCGCTGGCCATCGGCGGCGCTTACCAGCGGTACATTTATGTTGGCGACAACGACAACGCTTCGGGCTTCTACGGCCAGGCGGGCTCACGCTTGCGGATGCACCTCGGCAACATCCACCGCGCAGTAGAAGGCAAAGCGGGTGGCACCGGCACGCAAAAAATGACCATAGACGCCTACGGTGGCGGCGGTGTTTTCGTCAGAATCGCACAGACCGTCGAGATCTTCGCGGAGGTCAATATGGGCTTCGGCTCACCTCGCGGCAGCAAATACGGCCTGATGCTCGACACCGGCCTCGGCGCCAGACTGCTGCTGTGGTAACGGCCACCACGATATCCGTCGCTCAGTTTGGCAAGCTTCTTGCAGCTGATCATCTGCATCTGGCTCTCCTTGTACTTTTCATCAGCCCCACATGCCAACGACTAACCGCCACATTACGAACGCTTAGTTAAGGAGAGAGTTGGATGGGCTTCCCGCCCACACAGTGAGAGACCGCCCGACATGACGTCGGGCGGTTTTTTTGGGGTGAATCAGGATTTTCAGGATTGTTAAGGATTCACCAAGATTTTTGACCTCGACTTGAATTTTGAAAATTCTGTCAATTCTGAAAATTCTGGTTCAAAACTTTTCTGTTAGCGCGTGTTCCTGCGGTTGCGCTTGTTGTTGCGCCCACCACGTCGACGGTTGTTATTGCGACCACCGCGTCGGCGACCGCGGCCACCGCCTTTGCGCTTGCCCTTGCCACTGCCGCTGTCATCAGACGCGACTTTGTTGTGCGGCTGGCTGGTCTTCTTTTTCTTTTTGGGCTTTCGCTTGAGGATGTTGACGCTCTTGTTGTGATACTGCCGCCCGGTCTTGCCGATGCGCACCTCCATCTCGTCGGGGTCCAGCTGGATGTGGCCGTCCGAGAGGTTCGCCAGGTGGCGGAACACGATCTTGTCGTTGGGCACCGTGTTCGTGTACTCTTTGAGGTACAGCTTCATCAGCCGCGCGATCTGGTGCACGTAGTCATCGTACTCGTCGCTCTCCTCGTCCATCTCGAGCGCGTGTTCGATCATCAGCTCGATGTTCACCCCAAACTGGCGGTTCGACGCCGAGTGCGGGTAGTAGCCCATGAGCTTGTTTTCGCGCTCCTCTTTGGGCGTAATCGGGAAAGGCGGCTCGATGCCGAGGTCGTAGTGCGCGAGCTCGAACAGGCCCTGCCAGAGCTTCTTTTCGTACTCCTGGCGCTCGGTCTCGTTGGGCACCACGGTGTTCATCACCCGAATCAACTGCCCGGCGAGGCGAGCGCGTGTATCGGGGTCTGGCTCCTCTTTGAGCTTCTCGATCATCATTTGCAGATTGCGGCCGTACTCCTTGTTGCGGATCGGCTCAAGCTGCGTGGCGTATTGGATGTTGGGCATATAAAGTCTTAAACGGATTCAGCTTCAAAAAAAAATTCGTAAGGGGCTAAGAGCTTAATGATGCGCAGACTGGACAATGTGAACGCGACCTGGCTCAGTCCTTCTTCGGCGCTTTCTCCCGGTTCGCGACATACCATTCGGCCGTGCGGGCAACGCCATCTTTTAGCGAAATGCTAGGCTCGAAATCCAATGTACGCAATTTTGCGATATCCGGGCAGCGGCGGTTGGTCGCGCCCTCCGGGGCCTTGCCGGGCTGGATGTTCACCTGCTTGCCGAAATAGTCGCCGACCGCCTGCGCGAGCTGCGCAATGCTGATCTCCTCCATCGTGCCGATGTGGTACACATTATTATGCTCGCCTTTTTCCATCACCGTGAACAGCCCTTCGGT
>CAZTEZ010000139.1:5298-7093 GCA_964611815.1 uncultured Bacteroidia bacterium
AAATCGTCGATGTAGATAAACGCGCGGGTCTCCTCGCCGGTGCCGAGGATCGGGAAGTCGATTGTGTCTGCATCGCCCGCTTCCTCAACGACTTTGTGCATGCGCAGGGCGAACTGCGGCAGCACGTGCTCCCAGCCCATATCGGGGCCGTAGACGTTGTGCGGGCGGAAAATGATCATACGGTCGAAATGCTTGCGGCCGTAGTTAACGGCCATCAGCTCGCAGATGATCTTGCCGCCGCCGTAGCTGTAGCGCGGGTTCATCACGTCGGGCACGATGAGCGGCACCTCTTCGGGTGTGGGCACGACGGGCGGCGTCTGGTAGGTTTCGGAGCTGGAGGCCAGGTAAAACTCGCGGATGTTGTGCGCGGTGGCCGCGTCCAGGATGTTCACCATGCCCTTCACGCCAATGTCGAGCACGAGCTCAGGTTTGGAGTAGAAGAACTCGGTGCCGTTCAGGTACGCGAGGTGGGCGATGGCGTCTACGCCTTCGCAAGCTGCCTTAACAGCCTCAGCGTCACGGATATCGGCCTCCACCATTTCGATCTGGTCGAGCACCCCTTCGAGGCGGCGGGGCGCCCCGCGCAGGTTGTTATCGAGCACACGCACGGTGTAGCCGGCTTTGAGCAGGCGGCGCACCAGCGCGCTGCCAATGAAACCGGTGCCACCGGTCACGAGATAGCGTTTGGACATGGTATTCTACAGAATTCTACGGACTGAGCGAAAAGTTTCCCTGGGCAGGGGCTGCCCGGCCCGCAAGATACGGATTTGGCGGGAGGGGGCTACAGGTGTTGGTCGATAAGGCGCTGCATCATGCTGTTGAGGCTGACGGCTTCGAGCCGTCCGTCGTCGTCAATCGGGTAATCGTGCGCGCCACTGTACACGACAAACAGCTTTTCGGGGTTCACATCTTCCAGCGCGGAGTAAGTGCCACGGGTGAGTTTGGGCGTGGTGCTATATTTCACCTCTACGCCCCAGACACGTCCGCCAGGTAGTTCTATCACGAGGTCCAGTTCTGCGCCCGCAACCGTAGCATAGTAGTTCACAAAACTCATCGGCGGCATTACGCTCATCAGTTGTTCGATTACAAACCCCTCCCAGCTGTTGCCGACGACCGGGTGCCCGGCCAACGTGTTGTAGTCCGGAAGACGTAGTAGTGCATGCACGATACCGCTGTCCCGGACGTACATCTTCGGCGTTTTGCGCAGGCGCTTGCTGATGTTACTGTGCCAAGGCTCCAATCTGCGTATGAGCAGAAGCTGCTCCAGTAGTTCAATGGCTTCCGTCACGAACGGCCGACTGTGCTCAAGATTCTTAGTCAATGCGCTGATGTTCAGTAGCCCACCCTGAGCATGCGCCAACATCGTTAACAGCTTGCGGAAGAAATCAGGATAGGTTTTCCCGGCAAACAGCGGGATCTCCTTTTCCATGTACGTTCGGATGAAACTCTCGCGCCAGAGCATGCTGTCGATTGCAGAGTCCGAGCGGAAGCTATCCGGAAAGCCGCCCTTCACCCAGAGGTCGACTTGATGCTCAGCGCCCACTTCCAGTAGATTCAGGCCGTGCAGCTCCAGGTAGCTCACCCGACCGGCAAGGCTTTCACCGCTCTGCTTCAGCAGCTCCACGGAGGCCGATCCGAGCAGCAAAAAGCGCCCCGTCCCCATGCCCTCGCGGCGGCCGGTGTCAATGATGCCGCGCAATTCTGCGAACAGCTCCGGCACCCGATGGATCTCGTCGAGCACCACCAGTTGGTGGGCGTTGGCCAGCAGAAACTGCCGTGGGTTGGTGAGGCGGGC
>CAZTEZ010000139.1:7103-7773 GCA_964611815.1 uncultured Bacteroidia bacterium
CGGCAGATTCCAGGTCGAGGTACAGCCCGCCCATTTTCGCCACTACCTGATGCGCCAAGGTGGTTTTACCCACCTGTCGTGGCCCCAGCAGCACCACAGCCGCCTGCTTTTGCAGGCGCTGCAGCACGCTGTTCAGCAACTGTCGCTGGAAATTGTCGGGAAGCATTTTTACCTCGTTATTTGCAAACGCACGTTTACAATTTACAAGGTTAAAGTGGAATCAGAAGCTATCTACCTTGTTATTTGTAAACAGCCGTTTACAATTTGCAAAGTAAGCAGATTCGTTGGTGGTGAAGATTATATCACACCAAGTTCAAAAACGTCGTTTCGAGCGGAGTCTTCGGAGCCGAGAAACCCGAGAATATATCGCATGCGACCACACGAACAAATGACTCGGATTTCTCGACAGGCTCGAAATGACGGACTGTTGAGCTATTACTTCGCCATCTCCTGCTCCTGCTCCCAAGCCGCTTTCACACGGGCGCCGACGCGGTAGGCCACGGCTTTGTCCAGCGCGGAGGGGATGATGTGCTCGGTGCTGAGGTGCTCGGTGGCCTCGGCGAGGGCGTGGGCGGCGTTGATTTTCATGTGGTTGGTGATGCGCGGGGCGCGGGCGTCGATGGCGCCGCGGAACACCCCGGGGAAGGCCAGCACGTTGTTCACCTGGTTG